>CAKQIZ010000059.1 GCA_934247125.1 uncultured Clostridia bacterium | reverse complement strand
AGCCTCTGCGCCAAGCAAGGGGCTTCTTTAGTGTATACGGAAATGGTAAGCGCTAAGGGCCTGTGGTACGGTGACAGAAAAAGTCGTGATCTTCTGGAGATCGCAGAGGACGAAGGACCTGTGGCTTTCCAGCTCTTCGGGAGCGACCCGGAGATCCTGAGTTTTGCAGCAAAGGAGCTGCGTGATGAGAAAAACTGCATACTTGATCTGAACGTCGGGTGTCCGGTGCCGAAAGTCGTGAAAAACGGAGAGGGATCGGCGCTGCTCAAAAAGCTGGACGTGCTTCGCGACGTGATAGCCGCGATGGTGGATGCGGCCGGCAAGCCGGTCACTGCGAAGATCAGGATGGGGTTTGAGCGCGGCAGCAATACGGCTGTGGAGACCGCAAAGCTGCTGGAATCGGCAGGCGTATCTGCAGTAGCGGTCCACGGAAGGACTCGTGAGCAGTATTACGAGGGCAAAGCCGACTGGCAGGCGATCGCCGATGTAAAGAAAGCGGTGGATATACCGGTGATAGGCAACGGCGATGTTTTCAGCGGTGAGGATGCGATGCGGATGCTCGACGAAACAGGCTGCGATGGAGTGATGATCGCCAGGGGCGCTCTCGGCAATCCGTGGATATTCAGAGACGCTGCGTCCCTCTGGAGAGACGGCGATCAACCCGGCCCGCCGACCGATGAAGAACGTATCGCTATGCTCCTCAGACACTTTGATCTGATCGCGCAGTATAAAGGTGAGCACATCGCAGTCCGCGAGATCAGGAAGCACATCGGATGGTATATCAAGGGGATGCACGGCGCCGCAGCCATGCGCCGCCGCACAAATACGATCAGCGATCCCGAAGAGATGCGTACGGTGATACGATCGATGATCGGAGCGTAAGGCGAAGTTCGGCAGGCGGAGGTCAACGGGCCTTGCCGTAAGCGCATACTGGCAGGCATGTCACAGGTCGGGCGAAGCAGGCAGCGAGCGCACCGCCGTGCATGGAAGCAGGCAGTGACCGCACCGCGTGCATGGATTTTTAGTATCGTTTCTGTTTATTCATGATTTCAGGTATAAAATGCGCTGCTGTTTGCTGTCCGATTTTTTGCAGCCCCTGTATTTATCATATATATTTCCGGCATATTTCCGGATTTTTATCCTTTTTTAGACGAAAATACAGAAAACGAGTATAAGAACTGCAGTGTGACATGTACAGCAGTTCTTTTTTAAGTGTCCGGTTTTATACTCAAAAGCGACAGTTTTACCGCATTTTACTAAAAAGTGCGGGAGGAGGTCTACATAATATGCAGACAGAAGTGTGCTCATGCTTTACATTAAGACATTATCATATGCGAAACATAACACTTCAAAAATGATCGGAACTTTTGTTGACAAATAATATTATATGGTGTATAGTATCAATCAAGAAATGATATTATACAAAATCATATGGCCAGTGGAGTGCCGATCATAAACCATGTGACACAGATGATATATCATAAACTGAAAAGGAGGCAAATATGGGTTTTAAGATCGAATCCGGACTGCTGGACGCATGCGCGCTGGCGATCCTGGAAAAAGGCGATACATATGGCTACGAGATAACTCAATCGATGAAAAAAGCCATAACCGTATCAGAGTCGACACTGTACCCGGTGCTGAGAAGACTGCAGAAGGAGAACCTCTGCAGGACATACGATCAGCCGTACCAGGGCAGGAACAGGCGGTACTACTCGATAACCGACGAGGGAAAAGCGAAGCTGCTGGATTACCGCTGCCAGTGGATGGATCACAAGAATGCGATAGATGTATTTCTAGATGTTAAGAGAGCGAAGGAGTAAGAGATGAAGAGGAGAGAATTTATAGAGAAACTGAGATCAGAACTTTCCAGACTCCCGCAGGAGGAGATAGAAGCGGCCGTTGAATATTATGAGGAGTATTTTGATGACGCAGGCCGTGAAAATGAGAAAGAGGTGCTGCAGCAGCTTGGCAGTCCGAAAAAAGTTGCAGCTCAGATCAAATCCGAATACGCGATGAAGTTATTTGATGAAGAAGAAACGCCGACGGTCAAGAAAGGGATATCGGCAGTATGGTATGTGATACTGGGCATCTGTTCAGCACCCGTATCGATCCCTCTGGCGATAGCGCTGGGAACTCTGGCGATAGCGATACTGATCACGCTGGCAGCCTGTGTGATCGCCCTGTTTGCCGGCATTGCAGGATGTGTTCTGGGTGCGATAGCTTTCATCATCATAGGATTTATGGCGATCCCGGTATCGGTTTCGACAGCGATGATATTCATAGGTGCCGGAGCAGGTGCGCTGGGCTTTATGGCAGCGATGGGAGTGCTGCTGTTCCTGGGAGTCAGGGCAGGAGTCAATGCCTTTGTAAAGGCTGCAAGAAAGCGAAACGAGAGAAAGCGTATCCGCAAGATGCTGGACAAGAGCGAGCAGAAAAAGTGGAGATACAGCGATGAGAATGCAGCCGTTGATCCGGAAGAGGAGCAGGAAGCCACAGAGCTCGCAGATACAGATAAAGGATCCGACGATCAGGAAGCTGCAGAAAAGGAGGAGGAGAAGGATGAGTAAAGGATTGAAAAGATTTTTCATAATATGCGCGATCGTCGTTGGCGCAGGTATATTGTTTTCACTTGTAGGATTTCTGACGGGCGGTCTGAATTTCCTCGACAAGATGAGCGAACGCTACACATGGCTGAGAGCAGGCCATGCCGACATGGAGTACATCAACATAAGCGATGCCGGAGAATTTGATTCTATCAGCGTAAAAGGCGGCATAGACGTCACTGTTGCGGGCAGTACAGAGACTGGCAGCAGAGGGATAAGATATGACAGGAATGTGGGAGTCCCGGAATACAGCGTTAAGGATGGGGTGCTCACCGTCGACGCCAGCAAGCTCAATGATGGAGTACTGGTAAATCTGAATTCGGATGATGATACGCCGGAGATTGTGATATCAGTCCCTGATGAAAGGATGAAAAAACTTGATGTTATATCTGATTACGGAGATGTAGATGTCAGCCGCGTCACACTGGAGGAGATGTCGATCACTACAGAGGATGGAGATATAGATCTGCATGATGTAGACTGCAGCAGCATGACACTTGCCTCGGATTATGGTGATATAGATCTTGAAAAAGTGACATCCGACAAGATCACGGCAAGCACACAGGACGGGGACATAGATATGAACAATGTGACATGCGGCAGCACTGTACTCACTTCAGAATACGGAGATATAGAGGGCGAGAATATTAAGAGCGGCGGTTTTAGTGTAAAGAGCCAGATGGGAGATGTCGACCTGCAAGGCGAATTCAGCGGGACCACAGATGTGTACCTGGCATGCGGAGATGTGGAGCTGAGGACATCGATGGCGAGAGATCTGTATACTATAGATGCTCAGGCGAAAAGCGGCGAGATAGGTATCGGTTCGGGACATCACGACTGGGATGACGATCATGATGAAGATGACCGACACGGTCAGCACGAATCGCACGAAGGAAGGATATCGACTGGAAGCGGTCAGAATATCCTGAAGATAGTAAACGAACAGGGCGATATCGATATATCGTTTGGGAAATAAGAAAGTGCTTGAGAACAGATAAAACATGATATAACAGGCGTTCAGCGTTTTGCAAAACGGCAGTCTGCGGTCTGAGATTGGCAGACGGGCAGTAAGAAGTGCAGTGACATGAGCGCCTGTTTTTGTATGAAAAAACTCTCCGTTGCACGGAGAGCATAACAATATGTACTGCATACCAAATACGCCGCCGATTTACAGTTGGCGCCGAGGTATGCAGAATATACGTATAATACAGATTTTTACAGATTAATGATGATTCTTGAGGCAACACCTTTTATCTGCAGCGTGCCGTCTGAAAGATCGCTTTTTGTGCAGACAACAGGCGGAAAAGCGCTGATGTCCGGAGATGCTGCCACGAGGACGACAGAATCGTCCTTAAGGTAGAGCACCCGGAGCTGATCCGGAGAGTCTTTGAATGAAAAGCACACGATCTGCCCCGATTCATACGGAGTTTCGGCAGATGCTCTGTAAGGATGCTTGTGTACAAGGACCACTGCTCCCGACGGTATGAACGCGTCTCTCATGCTGTTGTCATGAATCGTAAAGTAGAATGAATCCGCATCATCCGATTCGGAAGATGTTACGATCTTTCGCTCGCGCGGAACGTCGTAGCCCATGAGCCATGCTTCTGAAACGTTGAGTGCCTCAGCCAGATCATACAGCTTCTGCTGTTTAGGCGCAAAAGATCCTCTGAGGTACTGACTCATAGCGCTTTTGCCTATGCCGGTCTTCTTGCAAAGATCGATCTGGCGGATATTCTGCTCTTGTATTATCGCATTTAGTCTTTCTGCAAAAGTAGATTTTCCCATAATAGCAAATTCCCCTTATCTTTATTTGAACACTGTATAATTATAATATTAATTCTAATAAATAGCAACAATTCAAATACTATTTTTATATTTTTGATGCATTTAATGGTCATATCAACCATATTGAATGTTACAAAGAACATATTTTTAGAACTGTTGCTAAATGAGTCAATACTATTTTATTTTCGACATTGCAGTGCGCAGAATTGACTTTTTCCATTTTTTGAGATAAAATCTGTATGGATTATTTAGAAAACTGATTATTTATGGAGAAGAAGCAAGGCATGTTATACAAGTTCAATTATGAGAGATTTCTTGACGCTGCCTGCAGAAACGGATTCACCAGTATAGATATCGCCGGCATCCTTCGTATTTCTGAAAAGTCATATCTTATGAAACTCTGCAGTTATGAAGAATTCACGATGGATGAGATAAGGAAGCTGGCAGAAAATGTACTGGAGATATCTCCGGAATCGATCCCGGAGTATTTTTTCTGCAAGGCTGTCTAATGAGTTGAGAAATTTCAAAAAAATCCCAAGGGGGGGGGTTACTGTTTATTAGAACCTTCACGATATTATTTAAGGGTCTTAAAAGAGAGTAATTATCAACCCTCCCTCTCCAGTGAAAATGTTCATATCCAACAGTAATACTGGTCAAGAACCGAAGTCAAAGCAGGATGCAGGCTTCGGGATGTTGTGGTTTTTGCGGAGAGGCTTATCGTAGAGTGCTGGGGGCGTTTGGTATTTTGTGTATTATTACGAGATTGAGGAAAATCCTGCACAATCGGTGTTTGAAATGTGCAGGATGCTGTGAAGGTGAAAAATATCTACACAAAGAAAATCGCTCAAATGATAAAAATGCCCTGAAATCGCATCAGATCGCCTTCTTTTTAGCATAACCTCTGATTTTCTTGTGTAATAAGCTTTGATCTTCACGAATATATGCACAGACGGGGGGATCCGTTGTGCAGATATTATTCACACGCCTGATTTTTACACAAAGTCCTTTATTTGCCTCCTGGTATATTCAACATTATATATAAGTAAGGAATGGAGATTCTGACAGATGCAGACTGGAGATGTTTTTGCGATATATTTGCAGGAGGGATTTTTTATGTGTTAAAATAAATAATCAAAATAAATTGTCACATTATTTTGAACTGATTTAACATAATCGTGACATGAAAAAATGACACGATTGACACGAACGACATATATGACACGCATATTAGCAGGGTGTGTCATATATGTCAATTGATATTGTGAAAAAAGCGCATATCTTTAGAGTTATTACAAAAAGCGCATTTTGTAATACAATGTCGACTGATAATAAAAAATAAGAACCAGTTGTATATGACTTCCTGATAATAATGGTATGGAAATTGCAATGATGAAAGGTGTCGCAAAGTTATTGTGCCGGACATACCCGGCAATATGCTTGACACATATCTTGGGATATTGCAAGCAGTATATCCATTATAAATTTAGGAAAAGGAGGTTTAAATGAAAGCGATAATCAAAACTGAGCATGGAGCGGGAATGATTTCATACATGGATACGGAAAAGCCGCAGCCGAAACGCGGACAGGTTCTGATAAAGGTTGCATATGCAGGGATCTGCGGCACTGATCTGAAGATAAGAAGCGGACATTTCGGATGTAATCCACCGGTTATTCTGGGACATGAATATAGCGGAGTCATAGAAGCTGTAGGCGAAGGCGTTACTCGTTTCAAACCTGGTGACAGAGTCATTTCAGAAACCGCAGGTATCGTATGCGGAAAATGTGAATACTGTATGTCAGGGAATTATCTGATGTGTGATGACAGATTGTCAATAGGTTATGGAACCAATGGTGCGATGGGAGAATACATCGCGATAAGAGAAGAGATAGTGCATCCTGTTCCGGACAGCATCTCTCTTGAAGAAGCAGCACTGTGTGAACCTGCTGCTGTAGCTTTCCATGCGGTATTCGACTACACGGAGATAAAGCCGTTCCATACAGTACTCGTTACCGGTCCGGGAACGATAGGTCAGCTGGTTGCACAGACTGTAAAGAGTACAGGAGCAAGGGTCATACTTACCGGTACATCCAATGATGAGTTTCGACTTAAAGTTGCAGAAAAATTAGGTATAGAAACCATTGTATCAGACCGTGAAGATGTAGTAGAGTACATAACAAAGATAACCGATGGAAAGATGGCCGATTATGCTTTTGACTGTTCAGGAGCAGGAGTGGCCATATCGCAGGCGCTTCACTGTCTGAGGAAAAAGGGCAGCCTGGTGCAGGTGGGACTGACAAAGGACAGTATCTCGATCGATTACGGACTTCTTCCGATGAGGGAGCTTTCAGTCAAAGGAGCTTTTGGACACCTGAACAGCAGCTGGGTCGGGGTGCTCAAACTCATGGAGCTGAAGAAAATCGATGTCAAGCCGCTTATCACAGATAAGTTTGAATTCAAGAACTGGGAAAAAGGCTTTGACAGAGCAGAACATCTTAATTGCATAAAGGTGCTGCTGCATCCTTAACCGGAAAAGGAGGACGTATTATGAAAACATTACAGGAATATGGACTGCATCATGCGGGATTTGTAGTTAAAGATTTAGAAAAAACGATAAAGCGTTTTGAAGAGGTTTATGGAGTAAAGAGTGGAGAACCGTATGAATTCAGACCTACAAGAGTCTGGAGCTACGGAACGGAAACTTATGATTACTGTTTAAAAATCGCAATGATAACAATGGAAAACGGAAGCATCATTGAAGTTATCCAGCCGGTTTCCGGAGAAGGCGTCCACAAGGATTTCGTAGGCTCCGGAAAAGAAGGACTGCATCATATATGTTTCAGTGTGGATGACTACGATCACTGGAGAGAGCATTTTGCACAGCAGGACAGCCGGATAGTATTTGAATCCGAGACGGAGGATGAGCTGAACGGATATAGAAGATGCTTCTATGCTGAAGACAGCAATATCGGAATGATATATGAAATAAAGGAAAATCCATATTTTAGAAAGTAACAGTTATCATCTTTTTAGGAGGAAAGTGTTTATGAAAAAACGCATTTTACTCATATCTCTGGTACTGTGCATTGCACTTGTGGCAGGCTCATTAACAGGATGTGGAAAAAAAGACGGAAACGATGATAAGATCATCGTAAACATATCACATATCGCTTCAGAATCTGACCCTATCCATGAAGGCTGGGTATATCTGAAAAACGAACTCGAAAAGCGTTCAGACGGCAGATTTGAAGTTACTATTTACGGAAACAAATGCATATCAAACTCTGATACAGAGAATGCAGAGAAAGTACAGCAGGGTATCGTGGAGCTGACATCGTGTCCGACATCATCACTGGCTGCGATCGGAAACGTAAAAGAATACAATGTATTCGACTATCCGTACCTGTTTGAGACATACGAAGATTTCTACGATGTACTGGACAGCGATATGGCTAAAGGATGGTCTGACCAGCTGGAAGAGGCTGCAGGCATCAAGGCTATCGGCGGATACAGTTTAGGATGGTGCTCGGTAGGATCAACAAAGGATATCACCACTTTTGAAGGCTATAAAGGACAGAAGATAAGAACGCTGTCAGCTAAGCTCCAGATGGAGACAGTGAACTCATTCGGTGCAAGCGCTACTATAGTAAACTACGGTGAGACTTTCACAGCTCTGCAGCAGGGTACTGTAGACGGCATGATGACGTCGACAGGACTGTTCGTATCTGATAAATTTACAGAAGCAGTAGATTACCTCGGCGTGACAAAACCGACAGCACTTCTTCACGTACCTCTCGTAAATGCTCAGTGGTACAATGATCTGCCGGACGACATGAGACAGATATTCGATGAGTGCATGGTAGATTATCTTGATGCAGTAAGAGGATATGAGGAAGCATATGACCAGGAAGCTCTTCAGGCGATCGCTGATACCGGAACAAAGGTAATACAGTATGACGATGAAGAACTTCAGAAGTTCAAGGATGCGAGCCAGAAAGTATATGACAAGTACGGCGATATCGCAGGCAAAGGAACTGTAGATGAAGTCAGGGCTTTTTTACAAAACAGAAAATAACAAACAGAGACACCGTTAGCGGTGACATAAGATGATCACTTTCAGTGTTCAAATATACGAAAGGAAAGTAATATGAAAACGAAAGAAAAGAAGATCAATCGCGTGGAAGAATGGCTGTCTGTTGCTGTTTTGATAGCTATTCTGCTCCTGCTCTCATATCAGGTCATCATGAGATTCGTGTTCCACCATACGAATTCGTGGTCTGAAGAACTCGCAAGATATCTCTTCATATGGCTGGTATATCTGTCAGCATCATATGCGATATATAAGAACGCGCATATAAAGATCGATGCTGTAAAGAATCTTTATCCTAAGAAGATAAGAAAATACATACCGATACTTGGTAATGTAATATTCCTTATATACGCTGTTGTAATAACGGTGTACAGCTGTGGATACTGCATGGATATATATGCATCGCATCAGGTTTCGATGGGTCTGGGAGTGATGATGGCATACATGTATGCATCGATCCCTGTAGGACATGCTCTGATGTCCCTGAGACTTATACAGCTCACCTACAAGATGATAAAGAACCCGGATCTCGAAGAAATGACAGAGGCCGAAGAAATTATGGAAATGCTGGAAGAGTCTAACGAAGGAGGTATAAAATGAGCGGATTAATAGTAATACTGATATTCGTAATAATGCTGCTGCTTAATGTTCCGATCGCGATATCGTTAGGCGTTGCCAGCGTAATGTACATTTTCCTGTTCTCCACTTTACCGGTGGATCTGATAATACAGTCGTTCTTCAGCGGTGTCGACTCATTCACACTGCTGGCGGTACCGTTCTTTATCCTGACAGGTGATATCATGCTCGAGGGCGGTATATCACAGCGTCTGATAGGTTTCTGTTCGGCTCTGATGAAGAGATCGACAGGAGCACTGAGTAAGATCACGGTATTTGCAAGTGCGATCTTCGCAGCTATTTCAGGATCAGGTCCTGCAACAGTTGCATGCATAGGCGGTATCATGATCCCGGCTATGGAAAAGGACAACTATGACAAGACTTTCGCGTGCTCTATAGCAGCGGCTGCCGGAGCGTTAGGACCACTCATCCCGCCAAGCATCGCACTTATAATGTACGGAGTTATCGCAGGAGTATCGATCACGGATCTGTTCCTTGCGGGAATCGTTCCCGGAATACTGCTTGCGATCATCCTGATCATATTCTCGCATTTTGTATGCAAAAAATATAAATACGGCACACCTGATGCGCTTATCAACACTTCGATCCAGAAGAAGTATGAACAGCCTAAGCAGATGGAGAACGTTTCACTTGGCAAGGCTTTCAAAGATGCTATCTGGGCTATCATGGTCCCGGTTATCATCCTGGGCGGGATATACGCAGGTATATTCACACCGACAGAAGCTGCCATCATCGCATCTGACTATGCTATAATAATAAGTATCTTTGTTTACAAAGAGCTGAAGTTCAGAGATCTGCCGAGAGTATTTGCAAAGACTGCACTTACATCAGGAACAGTACTTGTACTGGTTGCATGCGCTACATCATTCGGACGTGTTCTTACTATGGAACAGCTGCCTGGAAAGCTTGCTACATTCATCACAGGATTGTCAGACAACAAGATCATAATCCTGCTTCTGATAAACGTCCTGCTTCTGATCGTAGGTATGCTCATGGAAACTCTGGCAGCCATCATCATTCTGGCGCCTATATTCCTGCCGGTAGTAACTGCTCTTGGTGTGGATCCTATACACTTCGGTCTGATCATGGTAATGAACCTTGTAATCGGACAGTGCACACCTCCTGTAGGTGTAAATACATTCGTTGCCTGCCAGATAGGCAATATCAAGATGGAATCGATGTTCAAATGGCTGTACCAGTGTATAGCGGTCATGATAGTCTCGCTGTTTATATGTACATACTGCGAGCCACTGTCACTGGTATTTGTACATCTGTTCGGATAACACATACACATGACGTTGCGCATGTGTTTGCAGATCAGGTAAGTTAAATTTGCAGATGAAACTGCAGCGATTAGATTTAAGAGGTGATTAAAATGACAAAGCTTGAGAAAGACAAACTGGTTATGCGTGTTTCTGAAGGTCAGGAATTCAGAGGAGTCGGCGGACTTTGCAGAAGACTTGTACACCCTACTATTAATGATTCAAAGCATGTGGGCGTTACGATCTGCTTTGTGAATCCGGGAGAAGAACTCCCTTTCCACAGCCATGACAATGAAGAGGCATATTTCGTCCTGCAGGGCACAGGACTCATGAGACTTGGCAGCTATGATGAGGATATACAGCTCGAACCATGGCTTTCGGTATTCATGCCTGGCGGCGAACCGCATTATACAAAGAATACAGGCAATGAACCGCTGGTACTGCTTTGCTCACTGGCACCTCCTCCTGTAGCAATGGACAAGTAAGGGAGACTGAAATGGATTATAAGATCAAAAGGGTTCTCATAACAGGCGCCGCGCAGGGTATCGGGTATGCTATCGCACAGAGTCTGTCAAAAGAAGCGCTGCATATCATAATCAGTGATATCGATCAGACAAGGATCGACAGTGCGGTGACGGAGCTTAGAAAAGAGTGCGGTCAGGAGACCCTGATCACCGGAACTGTGATCAATGTTGCTGACAAGGAAAATGTATTCCAGGCGGTAGCTGCGATAGAAGCGTCATATGGGCCGATCGACGGGCTTGTGAACAATGCAGGGATATGTTATCCGGCAGCGCCTCTGAATGAGATATCCGAAGAGGAGTGGCTCAAAGTTTTCAGAGTGAATGTGCTTGGTATGATAAACTGTACAAATGCTATTGTTGAGGGGATGAAGAAGCAGAACTTCGGAAAGATCGTTAATATGTCATCCAGTTCTGGCTTCACAGGGGGGATATCAGTATCGGCATCATACGCGGTCAGTAAAGCAGGGGTCATGGCGCTCACTAAGAATATGGCCAAGCAGTTTGGTCCATATGGAATAAATGTCAATGCGCTGTCCCCGGGCATCATCAAGACAGAGATGACAGAAAACCTTGAATACGACATGTCCGTGCTCGCTCTCAGACGATTTGGCGAGAGAGCTGAAGTTGCAGATGTTGCAGCTTTCCTGTTGGCCAGGGAATCGGATTACCTGACAGGTAATACTATCGACATCAACGGCGGACTTTACATGAGATAAGACATAAAATTACCACTAGCTACTTAAAATAAAGCACCTTCCACCGGGCGGAGACGTCAAGATGGGAGGTGCTTTTTTTGAGCTTTCGCAGAGATTTCAACTATGCAAGCGGTTGAAGCAAGAAACCTGCCGGTCGAGAAAACCACCGGCTATGTCGGTGAGCGCTGAGGTGGCTGTGTGTGCCGAGAATGCCTGATTCTGTGTATTATTTCGTTATTGAAAAAAATCCTGCACAATCCGTGTTTGAGATGTGCAGGATGAGGTGAAGGCGAGAAACATCTACACAAGGAAAATCGTCAAAATGATAAAAATAGCCAAAAATCAGATGAAATCACCTTGTTTTTAGCAAAGATCCGGAATTTCTTGTGTATTGATTTTCTCTCTTCACGAAGATCGATACAGACGGAGGCTCCATTGTGCAGATATTATCAGAGATCCTGATTTCTACACAAAACCTTATTGTCGGCAGTATTCTCGGCTCCGTTATCTGTCTGTAATGTTGTCGGCAGTACTCTCTGCCCCGTTATCTGCAAGCCTGAACGAGTATATATGCGCCATATCCGCACCGGGAAATACGTCGGTGAGCTGATGCGCGGGCATAGAGCAGGGACGTTCTATTTTCTGTGTCTGTAAAGGTCCACGTCTATTTGGTGTTTTTTAATTTTTCTGTAAAGCGTACGCAGGTTCATGCTCAGGAGCTTTGCGGCTGCGGTCAC
>CAKQIZ010000058.1 GCA_934247125.1 uncultured Clostridia bacterium | reverse complement strand
CAGTTTTTACCGATAGCTTCTTCAACAGGTCCGATCTTTGCAGGCTTGCTCTCAGGAAGCGGACGATTGTATTCAACGAAAGCATCTATTTCGTCTACATGGATATAAGTGTTGCCGAATACTGTAGGAACCTGATCATTTACTTCAGCCAGCACTACTCTTGCAGATTTTACAGCCTGCATAGTGTAGTCGGAGGATACGCCGACATTACAGTAGCCGTGTTCATCCGGCGGTGTTACTGTAACCATTGCAACGTCTACGTGTAAGATGTCTCTTCTGATAAGACTTGGGATTTCATGGAAAAATACAGGAATGAAATCTCCGTGTCCTTCTGAAATAGAATTTCTTACTGAAGGTGATGTGAACCATCCTTCATATCTGAATACGTCACTGTTCTCTTTCTTTGCATACTCACCCTTGCCGAGCGTTACCATGTGAGATACTGTGATATCCTTGTATAAATGTTTATTGGCAACCATGGCATCAACGACAGCTACAGGCTCTGCAACAGCGTGTGCAAGTACGACAGTGTCACCTGATTTGATAAGCTTTACAGCTTCATCAGCAGACATTTTTCTGCTTTCGTAAGTTTTTTTCCAGTCCATTTTACTTATATTCCTCCGTTCCTTTACTTACTTCTTCCATAAGTTCTTTTTTTACAATTTCGACCTGATCGTAATCCCAGATCTTATATACTTCACCCTTAACATCAAAGTGACCGTATGCCGCACAGCAGTTGGCGCACCCGCCTATGACCAGCAGCACATCGTACAGTTCACCTTCGATTGCATGGGTAAAATCCATGTTTTTTACATCCTGCTCTATTTCTTTCAAAGCTTTACCGCGATCAAATCTGGGGTTGCATCCGCCACAGAATCTCACGCCGCATTTTATCCTTTTTATCATTATTACCGATCCGAATGTCTTAAGTAATTTTAAAAATGAGGCCGCTTTGGGCTACAAAGCGGCCTCAAATTTTCTAATACAGATCAACTGTTAAATCCAAGACTTAACTATTTAATTCCTACGATAGCCTTAGCTAATTCTTTCTTGCCTTCGAGATTTCCCTGTCTTGCGATCATGATTCTCTGAGCCTGTGGAGAACCAGCACCGTGCAGTGATTCTGTTCTGTATCCTACAGCTGAAGATCCTAAGCAGATGTTTTCGATGAATCTTAATACTCTCATTCTTTCTTCAGTTGTGCATGAAGGAGCTGCTGCAAAGAACTTGTTGCAGATTTCTCCGATTGTTTCTCCGTTTCTTCCAACCTTTACATCTGACTTGAAGTCTTTTTCTGAAGGCATTGTAACCATGAGTCCGCCTGCGATATCTTCAGCTAATCTTGTGATATCGTAAGGGAATCTAGTTACGTTCTGCTTACAAACGTTTGCTAACAGTAAGTCGATCTCGTAGTTTCCTGCGAGTGTAGGGTGACCTTCTGATGAGCAAGCGATACCGCAGCAGTACAGAGTTTCATTCAGGTGGATCATTTCGATGAGCTTATCCTTGATGTGTGATGCTTTCTGAGCGCCATTGTATTCAGCAGCCAGAGCAGCAGCTCCGATAAGAACGTCACCAACACCTACTTTGCATCCGCCGTATGACTGTCTGTGATATCCTGCGAATCTTTCTACCATCATTCCTGCGAAATCATATTCTCCTGCGAGGAAGATATATTCGTTAGGGATGAATACGTTATCAAATACTACTAATGCTTCCTGTCCTCCGAACTGCTTGTTTCCGAGATCCACATCAGCGCCTTCTTCTAATTTTCTAGTGTCGCATGACTGTCTTCCGTAGATCATGTACATTCCTTCAGCGTCTGTAGGACATGCAAATGATACTGCGAAGTCTTTGTCAGCTTCCTTCATTGCCTGTGTAGGCATTACGATGTGCCAGTGTGAGTTGATAGTACCAGTCTGGTGAGCCTTTGCACCTCTTACTACGATACCGTCTTCTCTTCTTTCAACGATATGTACGAATAAGTCCGGATCTCTCTGTGCACTTGGAGCGAGTCCTCTGTCACCCTTAGGGTCAGTCATTGCGCCGTCTACAACGTAGTCGTTCTTCTGAACCATTTCGAGGAACTTCTTGAAGTTTTCATGGTAGTTAGTACCATATTTTTTATCTGTCTCATATGTTGTGGAGAATACAGCATTAAAAGCATCCATACCTACGCATCTCTGGAAGCATGAAGCTGTTTTCTGTCCGCAAAGTCTCTGCATCTTAACCTTTTTCTTTAAGTCTTCTGTGCTCTGGTGCAGATGTGAAAATCTGTTGATAGTTTCGCCTGTAAGGTTCGACTTGGCAGTCATCAGGTCAGCATACTCAGGATCCTGTGCCAGATCATAAGTTACTGCCACGCAGTTGATTGAAGGTCTGATGATAGGATGATCCACCCAATCTTTTACCTCTTCTCCAAACATGTAGACTCTCGTCTTCATTTTTCTCAAGCTTTCAATATACTGTTCTCCTGTCATTAACATATTAAAATCACTCCTTTGGTTATATTTAATTTCTCTGTACGCTTGATTGCTTACTGAGAAATCATTAACGATTTTACAAAACACTCCGGAAAAAATCAATGATTCTCTTTGTTTAAAATTTTCCTTGCCATATCCAGCAGGTCTTCACTGATCGAATCGTCGAGTACGACGTCCTTTATCTCCGGTATGTTTTCTGTAACAATAGCCTTGACCACTTCTTCGATAGTCGACTGAGCCGACGGACATGAAGCGCATGAGCCTGTAAGTCTCACCATAGCCACACCATCTCTGTAGTCAGTGAGGATAGCTCCGCCGTAATGTGCGGCCAGCACCGGATCGACTTTTTCTTTCAGCACTTTTCTGATTCGTTCTTCCATAATGTCACCTCTCATTAACTGTCGTTACAATGCTATTATATATCTTGCTTTCGGCTTTTTCAAGAGGTTATAATTATCAATAACATCAAAAAACGGAGGTAATTTTTGAAAATGAGCAAGGCAGTGATCATCACATCATTTATTGAAAATGATATCGACATAAACAGCAGGGTGAATTCTGAAGATTATGTTATTTGTGCAGATGGAGGCTATGATATTGCAGCGGTTCAGGGAATCCGGCCCAATCTGATTCTCGGAGATTTTGATTCTATCACCGGAACACTTCCCGAAGGTATTGAAATCAAAAGGTTTAAGCCTGAAAAGGATTTTACGGACCTCGAGCTTGCGATAAGGACAGCCACAGAGTCAGAATTTACTGAATTGGAAATAATAGGAGGCATGGGCGGCCGTCTTGACCACACGGTTGCAAATCTGCAGCTGCTTTCGCACTACAGCATGCACTTCAAAAAGCTCACCATGCTCGACGGAAGGAATGAATGCTTCATACTGGATTCAAAAAAAGACAGCAACTTTATAATCCCGTTCGTGGCCAATAGTTATTTTTCAGTATTTTCACTCACTACAAAAACCACAGGATTGTGCATAAAGGACGCAAAATATGAGCTGACTAATCACATTCTGACAAACGATTTTCCGCTTGGCGTCAGCAATGAATTTTCAGATAATAAAAATGCCGTCATCTCTATGGATGACGGCACGCTGCT
The DNA here is from genome assembly GCA_934247125.1 of uncultured Clostridia bacterium. Classification (GTDB taxonomy): domain Bacteria; phylum Bacillota; class Clostridia; order Peptostreptococcales; family Anaerovoracaceae; genus Lentihominibacter. The sequence continues at coordinate 8,934 of CAKQIZ010000058.1, read as the reverse complement.
CATCGTGATATCTAAAAAATGATGTGTCAGCCGAGCGAGGCCTTGAGACGCTCGAACATGTGCTTCACCTGGGGTACGCACAGCAGCGCCACAGATATCGCTCCTTCTACGGCAATATACGTGAAATTATACCAGATCGACCACGTGAACGCATTGAAGCCTTCCGGAGCATATTCCCCGAAGAATATGACGCCTGAAAGTACGGCGCATACATAACGGCAGAATATACCGAATATGTAGCCTTTGATCAGTCCGTTTTTCTTTGCGGCGAATATGCCGCCCAGCGCCAGAGATCCGAATGCCAGCGGATAATCCAGAAGCAGCTGTACCGGATGTATCACGTACGGATTGAATATCAGTGATACCAGTCCCACGCACATCCCGGCCAGAAGACCTCTCCTCACACCGAAGAAATATGCGCACAGCACTATAGGCACCATTGAAAATACAGTTATACTGCCGCCCTGAGGCATCCTGAATATAACGAGCTGATTGAGTATCAGCGAAAGCGCCACGAGAAGCGCGGAGATCGCAAGAGCCTTGGTATCCGTAGCTTTGCCCTTTCCGGAATAAAGTATCGCAGCGAACAGTATCACTATGACGCCCGCCACCGTGAGCTGTCCTGCAAGTGAATCAAAAAATGTCTGAATATCCATAAATCCTTATTTCGCCCATCCGAGAGTGCACTTTACAGCTCTGTGCCATCCGTCGATGAGCGTTTTTCTCCTTTCTTCATCCATATCAGGTCTGAATATATTGTTTATCTGCCAGTTTGAGATGATATCGTCTGTATTTTTCCAGTAGCCGGTCGCAAGGCCTGCCAGATACGCTGCACCCAGCGATGTGGTTTCTATGCATTCCGGTCTGTAAAGCGGCATGTTTATGATATCCGACTGGAATTCCAGCAGAAAATCATTCGCGCATGCCCCGCCGTCCACCTTGAACGTTTTTATCTCATATCCCATATCCTCTGTCATCGAGTTCATCAGATCATATGTCTGGTAGGCCATCGACTCGAGTGCGGCTCTCACTATATGATTCTTGTTGACACCGCGCGTCAGTCCCATCAGCGCACCTCTGGCGTACGGATCCCAGTACGGTGCTCCAAGTCCAGTGAATGCCGGCACGATATACGCCCCCGCCGTATCATCGACGGATCTGGCCATTTTCTCAGACTCCGCCGCATTGTCGAGGATCCTCACCTCATCGCGCAGCCACTGTATCGTAGCGCCCGAAACGAACACCGAACCTTCCAGCGCATAGCACACTTTGCCGTCAAGCCCCCATGCTATAGTGGTCAGCAGACCGTTTCTCGACTCGACAGGAGTCTCCCCCGTGTTCACCAGCATGAAACCGCCGGTACCGTATGTGTTCTTTGCCTCCCCCTCTTTGAAGCAGGCCTGCCCGAAAAGTGCAGACTGCTGGTCGCCGGCCGCACCTGCTATTTTTACAGGACCCCCGAAGATCAGAGGGCTGCTTTCGCCGAACACCATGCTCGAAGGGCACGGCTCGGGGAGCATGCACACCGGTATGTCCAGTTCCGAAAGTATCTCCTTGTCCCATTTCAGCGTGTGTATATTGAACATCATCGTTCTCGACGCGTTCGAATAGTCGGTCACATGGACCTTTCCGCCGGTAAGTCTCCATATCAGCCACGTCTCTATCGTGCCGAAAAGGAGCTCGCCGTTCCTCGCACGATCATATGCGCCGTCGACATTTTCCAGTATCCACTTCAGCTTCGTCGCGGAAAAATACGGGTCTATCAGAAGTCCTGTCTTTTTCCTGAAAAAGTCTTCAAGTCCTTTCGCTTTGAGCTCGTCGCAGAACTCCGACGTCCTCCTGCACTGCCAGACTATAGCATTGTACACAGGCTCGCCGGTCACTCTGTCCCACACGATCGTGGTCTCGCGCTGATTCGTTATCCCTATGGAATCCAGGTCTTCATATGTAGCATCCATCTTGAGCAGTGCTTCCTGAGCGACTCCGATCTGAGTCGACCATATATCCATCGGATCGTGCTCGACCCATCCTTCGTGCGGATATATCTGCCGGAATTCTTTCTGAGCCACGCTGATCTGCCTGCCCTGTCTGTCGTAAAGTATGCATCTTGCACTCGTCGTCCCCTGATCGAGCGCCATTATGTATTTTTTTTTCATCAGATAAACTCCATCATGATCCTGTTGGAAATGTCCACACCTCTCTCTGTGAGGTACAGCCTGTCTCCGTTCAGGATAAGCAATCCTTTGTATCTATTGAGTATGTCGCTGTCATAAACGCTGAAAAAATCCTCGCGGAATATCTGTCTGAATTCTTCAAGGCTTATTCCCTCGGCTTTTCTCAGTCCTGTGAACACGAATATCCCCATTTCTTCACGTGGTTTGTAAACTTCGGTGCTCTCCTCGTCCACAGGCGCCCTGTTCTGGTTGAGATCTCTTATATAGTCATACATCTTGTCATGGTTTTTCAGTCTGGCTCCGTCCACGAACGAGCTGGCGCCAAGACCGAGTCCCAGATACTCGTCGTACGACCAGTACTTGGTATTGTGACGGCTGCGGAACCCCGGCAGCGCACAGTTCGATATCTCATACCGTTCGTACCCCGCCGCTTTCATCATCCTGAGCGCCGTATGATACATCTCCCGATCCGTGATCTCCGGCACAGGTTCGAGCTCGCCTCTTTCATATATCATCTTGTAAAACTCGGTGCCTTCCTCGATCTGCAGACTGTAGAGAGATATATGCGACGGTTTCAGGAAAATGCACTGCCTCACTGTGTCTTTCCACATTTTCATGGTCTGCCCCGGCACTGCGAACATCAGATCCAGGTTTATATTGTCGAAGCCTGCCTTTCTGGCTCTCTGAAAGGCGTAGAACGCATCGTTCTTGTTATGTATCCTGCCGAGCACGTCCAGCATGTGATTGTCGAACGACTGGACGCCTATGCTCAGTCTGTTGATGCCCTTTCGGAGATAACGCTCCATCTTTTCATCGGAAAGTGTCGCAGGATTCGCTTCTATAGTTATTTCCGCGTCATGCGTCACATTGAAATTGTCTTTCAGGCAGTCCACGATGCAGCCCATGTCCCACTCCGAAAAAAGAGACGGCGTACCGCCTCCTATATATATGCTGTCGACTTCGCGATATCGCCAGCTGTCGGATCTTATCCTGATCTCGCGTATCAGAGCCCTGGTGTATTCCGAAAAGACCTTGCTGCTGCTGCAGCTGAACGACAGAAAATCGCAGTATCTGCATTTTCTCGCACAAAACGGTATATGAAGATATATCCCCAGTTTATTTGTTGTCGTCATATTTCAACACCGCAGTAAACGCTTCCTGCGGCACCTCTACAGTACCGAACTGCCGCATTCGCTTCTTTCCTTCCTTCTGTTTCTCAAGCAGCTTTTTCTTTCTCGATATGTCTCCTCCGTAGCACTTGGCTATTACGTCTTTCCTGTATGCTCTGACAGTCTCTCTAGCGATGACCTTCTGTCCGATCGAAGCCTGTATAGGCACCTCGAACTGATGCATAGGTATTATCTCTTTCAGCTTGGAGCATACGAACCGGCCTCTCGCATATGCCTTTGACTCGTGCACTATCATGGAAAACGCATCGACCATCTCTTTGTTGAGCAGTATGTCGAGCTTGACCACTTTTGACGGCTCATATCTAGTGAATTCGTAGTCGAGCGATCCGTATCCTCTGGTCTTCGATTTCAGTGCATCGAAGAAATCGTATATTACCTCATTGAGAGGCATATCGTAATGCAGATTCACTCTGTTTTCGGTTATATATTCCATATGGAGCATCCTGCCTCGTCTCTCCTGGCAGATCTCCATTATGTTCCCCACGTATTCTTTAGGGACCATTATATCAGCCTTCACCATCGGTTCTTCTATATGGTCTATCAGCACAGCATCCGGCAGATTAGACGGATTCTGCACCATCTGTATGCTGCCGTCAGTCATCACCACCTTGTATATAACGCTCGGCGACGTAGTCACGACAGCCAGATCGAATTCACGCTCCAGCCTTTCCACGATGATCTCCATGTGCAGCAGTCCCAGGAATCCGCATCTGAATCCGAATCCCAGCGCTGTAGACGTCTCAGGCTCAAAGTGGAAAGCGGCGTCGTTCACCTGCAGCTTTTCCAGCGCATCCTTGACGTTCTCGTATTTTTCCCCTTCAGCCGGATATATACCGCAGTACACCATCGGCTGCACCTTCTTGTATCCCGGAAGCGGCTCTTCCGTAGGATCGTCTGTCAGCGTGATCGTATCGCCGACTCTTGCATCGGATACCTGCTTTATGCTTGCGCATATGTACCCTACCTCGCCTGCTCTCAGCGTTTTACATTCCACAGGTCCCGGCGAATACACCCCGACCTCTGTGACTTCGTACTGCTTGCCGGCATTCATCAGCTTTATCGTGTCGCCTTCCTTTACAGTCCCGTCGAACACCCTCGTATATATCACGACTCCCTTGTAATTGTCGTAGTACGAGTCAAATATAAGAGCTTTCAGTTTGCCGTGCTCGTCTCCCTCCGGTGCAGGTATGTCAGTGACGATCTTTTCCAGCAGCTCCTCGATGCCGGTCCCTTCTTTCGCCGAAACCAGCGGAGCATCCTGAGCCTCCACGCCTATCACGTCCTCTATCTCCTGCTTGATCTCGTCAGGTCTTGCGGACGGCAGGTCTATCTTGTTTAATATCGGCATGATCTCCAGGTCTTCATCCATCGCCAGATACACGTTTGCCAGCGTCTGAGCCTCCACGCCCTGCGTCGCATCCACCACGAGCACTGCGCCCTCACACGCCGCCAGACTTCGCGACACCTCATATGTGAAGTCGACATGTCCCGGAGTATCTATGAGATTGAACACATATTCATTTCCGTCTCTGGAACTGAATATCAGACGCGTAGTCTGCAGCTTGATCGTGATGCCTCTTTCTCTCTCGAGCTCCATATTGTCCAGGAACTGCTCCCTCATCTCACGCTTTGAAACGAGACCCGTTTTCTCTATGATCCTGTCCGCAAGCGTCGATTTACCGTGGTCTATGTGCGCTATTATACTAAAATTTCTTATATACTTCTGATAATCTTTCATTTCTGCCTCTCAAACTGTTGATTTATACCTTGTATTTTACTGGAAAAATGTCTAATTATCAACATGCAAAACTAATTTTCCTCCCGCGCCGGCAGTTTCCATACATATATTATCAAGTATCAGCACGCCCGCCGTTCCCATGAAAAAAATCACGAACACGAGCAGCATCTCCACGATGGTCTTTTTCACCCTGCCCGGCCTCCTTTCCTACTGCTGTTCCTCCTTTATTATGCCTGCGAGCACTTCTGCAAAGTACTTCGCGCACAGCCTGGTCTCCTCTATCGTGTTCTTGTTGTTTCCTATCTCCAGCAGAAGCGCCTTGTCACTGACGAATTCATTGTATCTGTAGTTCTGTTCTATGATCGCGCCACCGTATCCTTTGTGCAGCGCTTCTGATCTCTGGCTCACTTTTTTTGCAAAGGCGTAAAGCTCCGTGTAGTTGTCGTTCTGCTGCCCGACTACCATGCTGAACTTTGCGACACGCTTTCCGTCTATCTCCAGATACTTTCCCTCTGCGGCCGAGGCTGCCGCCGCGTCTCTGTGAAGGTCTATCACGTACACGGCCTTCGGATATTTTGCCGTTAGCGCCTGCACCGTCTCGAGCGAACGGCTGTACGATTCGTTGTACGACGGTCTGTCGTGCAAAGTCTTGTCGTGTATCACATTGATACCTTTTTTCTTCAGCTCCGCCTCAAGCACATTCCCGACGTCACGCACCGTGCCTTCCTCTTCTTCCCGGTGATAGTTGCTCTCACTGTATGGCATATACGACTCTGTACTGTGCGTATGATATATTATCACGAGCGGATCGCCCGTCACGACGATGTTCTCGTTACCTGATTTTTGGCTGCCGTCCGTGTCGTTCTTCTCTCCGCTGCTTTTATCGCCGTTTCCGGTATCATTCTTGTCCGCCGTTTCTTTCTCTGCGTTTTTTTCTGCGGAAAGCTCCCCTTCGCCGGCATCCGCCACTCTAGTGACCTGCCCTATGCATATCTCTCCCAGCTTTTTTTCGTCTATCCACGCCGATCTGAGCGCAGAAGCAGGATCGGTTTTAAGAAAAAACACAGTAGAGCATATGAACACCACTGCAGCGACAACAAAGAGCATCCTGTTTTTCTTTTCCATAGTTGTCCTCCTGAAGTTTCTTTTATGAATATATGCCGGGGTGCAGTGTTTTATTTATTCCATTTGATATTATGTCCGAAAAATCTTTTATTATCGTGTCAATGTCCGTAGATGTCACGATCATCTGAACTTCATGCTCCTTTATATACGACTCGGTTTCTTCCTCGCTGCCTGAGACGCCTGTCAGCGCGTCTCTTATCACCGTGGTGACGTCTATGACCGTAGGCACACCTATGGCGACGACTTTTGCACCTGACGTCTCACTGTTTATGCCTGTCCGCCTGTTTCCCATGCCGGCTCCCGGCGATATGCCTGTATCAGTTATCTGTATCGTCGTACTCAGCCGCTTTATGTCGCGAGCCGCCAGCGAGTCTATTACTATTATCACTTCCGGCTCGACAAGCTCTGCAGTCTTTTTCACAAGCTCCGCTGTCTCCATGCCCGTAACGGCTGTCACACCCGGAGCTATGCAGCTGACTCTCGCCATTTCATCATCGCCGTCCGCTCCGAACATTTCAAACAGATGATTCGTGACTTTTATACGGGACGCCGTCTGCGGTCCGAGCGAATCAGGAGTAACTGCGCTGTTGCCCAGTCCCGCGACCAGTACGTTGAGATAGTAGTGGAATCTTATCAGTCGTCTGAGCTCCTCTGCAAGCACGTTCTCTACTTTTTCCTTGATGCCTTCTGTCTCATCGATTATGCCTTCAGCCTCTATCGTGATATAATTGCCTGCGGGTTTTTCCATCTGCCGGGCACCTGACTCATTCGTGATCTCTATCCTCGTGACCTTTACTCCGTTTCCGCGATCGATCTCGTCAACGACGATCCCGTCGATCACGCCGGGGGCTTCGCTCTCTGCATTTCCTTCATCGATCATTTCCTTCATTTCCAGCGCAAGATCCGTCCTGTATTTCATATATCTCTCCTTTTGCCTCTTTTTCCGCTGTTTTGCGGTTTTACAGGATTTTTCCCTTGAAAAGGTGCTTTTATTCATATATACTAATAAATGCGAATTTTAGCTATATTAATCAAGAAAGTGGGGTAATTTAAAATGGCAAATATTAAATCCGCAAAGAAGAGAATCCGTGTAATCGACAAGAAGACAGCAAGAAACAGAAGGATCAAGAATCATCTGAAAGCAGTCTTAAAGTCATTTGATGCAGCTATCGAAGCAGGCGATATGGATACAGCTAAGGAAAAACTCGCTTTAGCAGAGAAAAAGCTTATGCAGGCTGCTGCAAAGCACACTATCCACAAAAAAGCAGCTTCAAGAAAAGTATCAAGATTAGCAAAGAGATTCAACAAGGCTAACGCCTAAGTCTCACCCGTCCCCACCAGTGCATAAGTTAAATGCACAGCAATGAGCAAAAGAAAAAGATGGATGTGTCTCCCATCTTTTTTTTGTATAAAATAATAAAGTGTCAATATTCTAACAGTTGAACCTTTCTATATGGCATCGCTCTTCCCTGAACAGAATAAATAACATAGAAAGAGGTACGTCATGAGAAATCTCATCTTCCCTCCCCCGCTGGTCCCCGGTGACAGAGCTGCGCTTGCTGCGCCTGCATCTCCGGTTTCCCCGGACGCGCTTGGTATCGCAGTCCGCTCGCTTAAAGCTATCGGGCTGGATCCTGTGGTTATGCCGGGATGCCGCGAAAATTGCGCCTATCTCTCTGGCACTGATGAACAGCGTGCAAAGGATATCAACGATGCGTTCCGGTCAGACGACATAAAAGGCATCTTCTGCATTCGCGGCGGATACGGCTCTATGAGGATACTCCGCATGCTCGACTATGAAATGATAAGTAAGCATCCCAAGGTATTCGCAGGTTTCAGCGACATAACAGCCATGCACACAGCGCTGAACGAGATATGCCGTTTCGTCACGTTCCACGCACCGATGCCGGCTGCAGATTACCAAACCTTCGACAGCTTCACGCTCGACTCTCTCAAAAAACATATATTCAGAACGCCTGCCTGCAGTCCTTTGCACGATCCTCCCGGAACCTACGTTAAGATACTGCATCCGGGAAAGGCACGCGGGCAGATCACCGGCGGCAATCTTTCCGTGATGGCAGCTCTGCTGGGAACTCCGTTCGAGCCTGATACAGGAGGTCGTATCGTCTTTCTGGAAGATGTGAACGAACCGCTTTATAAGATCGACCGTATGCTCACATCGCTGTCGCTTGCAGGCAAATTCGACGGCTGTGCCGGGATCGTCCTCGGATCGTTCGAAAACTGTCCTCCGGACTGTGAAAACGCACATGAACCATGCGCTCTTGCCGAGCTTTTCTGCGACGCACTTCTCCCGTTTGATGTGCCTGTGATCTCGAATCTGCGCTTCGGCCATACATACCCGCAGCTCACCTTCGCCTCAGGCGCCGCCGCACTTCTTGATACAGAAAGCGCTGCTTTGCTCAGATACTGCCTGCCGCCGGAACGCTAAATGTAAATCTTATCGAGGCATAACTGTTTTATAAAATCCACATATATGATATACTCCCGTCTTTGACACTCGATTTACAAAATAAGCTTGCTGCCCATTGGTATTACCGGGATAGCAGGCTTTTATCCGCCAGCTCCGTTTTCTGGCACGATGAAATACAGCCACTTTCTTTGCTCAAAAGATTTACAGATGAAACCGATTGTGTTATCTTAAAGGTGAACGAACATTCATTCAATGGAGGTGCAAAATTTATAAAAT
>CAKQIZ010000057.1 GCA_934247125.1 uncultured Clostridia bacterium | reverse complement strand
GACCACATCCATATTAACACAGGAGGATTTATTAAATTATACTGAAAGCTAAAGCCTTTTAATCTCCCCGGCATAGCTGGGGGATTATTGATCCTCCTCCCTATCGCTCGTCGGATCCTTCGCTAAAGCTAATCATATAATAAACCCCGTCACAGAGTGTTTCTGTGACGGGGTTTCGTGCTTTTTATGCGGATTGCGGCTTTCTGCCCTGCTGTAATCGTTAAACCACCGAGTAATCGTTGAACTACTGGGGGTATTCGTTAAATTATAGGGATAATCATTGAATTAGAAGGGAATTAAAAAATCAAAACACTCACAACCTCTGTTCGCATAGTTTCATTTTGGGGGCAAAAACAGCATAACAGGTTGTGTTCGCATGGATTTTTAACCCGTGATTGTCATGCTGCACCTCCGTTATTTTGAGTCTCCGTGCAGTTCGCGATAGAGCCGCTCGGCAAGCACCTGCTGGATAATGCGGTATTTTTCCGCATCAAGAAACAACTGCTCATAAGCCTCGGTGTTTTCCATATAAGCCTGCTGCGCAGTAGTGTCGAAGATTCCGGAAAAAATGCTTCGCTCATAAATTTGACGGTCATTGCTTTTGGCCGCCTTCCTGACCTTGGCATCTTTGCGCATCTTTGTATAGAGGGTATCTACCATGACACGATCGGCATCTGTGAAGTCGCCGAAGAAGTCTTCATTGATTCTGGCAATGATCTCATCCAGCGGACTAAGTCTGTCTTTCTGTCCTCCGGCGCGTTTCGGCTGAGTCGGCTTCCAGGAGCCGGGAGTAGCCTCCAGTTCAATCGCTCCTTCATAGGTTTTTTCCAAACGGTAGTATTCTAACTTTACACGATTGTCGAGGTCAAACGGCTGCGTCGCAAGTCTGTAGGCGACTACTTGGAATAAAAGCGCATTAAAATAAGTCCCATATGTTGTAATCTCCTTTGAACTATTGAATTTGGGTGAAAGTCAAAAATCCGGAGATCACGGGTATTCAGCGATATGGCAGAGCCACTTATTTAGCATCAAAAAAGGTTTCCTTTCAGAGATTTCACCGCCGGAAGCCCTTGGTCGGTTGTTTTTGCCGAAAAGAAGAGTCCTCCGGCAAGACAGACTAAGCCTATAGCTTACTGTCCTGTCGGTAGCCTCTCATAGCTTGGCGTTTTTAATATTGCGGGACATTCGTCGTTAAGCAACAATGAAAAAACCGCTGACCTATTGACAAAAACAAATTCTCTTGCTATAATGATAGTACTACTATCGATTGTATGACTATCGTTGTGGAGGTGCAGAATGTCAAAACCGGATAAAACCCTCGATCCGAAAATCCTGGACGCTGCAAAAAAGGAGTTTCTGAAGAAGGGCTATGAAAAGGCATCGACCAATGCTATCTGCAAGAGCGCAGGGGTAACATGGGGTGCTCTACAGAAGCGGTATTCCGGGAAGGACGCGCTTTTCTGTGTGTTGGTCGCACCTGTTGCAGAGGAATTCAAAGCGACCCTGATTGGAAGCAACGAGGATTTTCACGCCCAGACGAAGGAACAGCAGGAAGCCACGGCCCTTCATGAGGGCCGGGACGGAAATCCGTTCGTGGACTACATCTATGCGCATTTCGATGTATTCCGGCTTCTCCTGTGCTGTGCGGGCGGCTCGTCCTATGAACACTATATGGATGATCTGGTGGACATCTTGGAGCACTCCACCCGCCGCTTTATGGAGGCTACCGGTCACGAGGCCGTTATCAATGGGAAAAAGGCCGGAGAAAAAACCGTGCATATCCTCATCAGCTCCTATCTTTATGGGCTGTTTGAGCCGGTGGCACACGAGATGGAGAAAGTCGAGGCTATCACCTATGTGAATGAGCTGAAATATTTCTTCGATGTGGGCTGGGCCGATATTCTGAGATTGAAATAGTCCTGTTTGAAACCATCCGCCACTATGGGGATGGTTTCATACGGCCCGTTAGTTAGCGTACTCTAACTCATAAGGAGCAATGATATGAATCAAACATCGAAAACAATCGGAAAGCTCCTGAAATTTTCAGGTTCATTCCGCATCACGATCCTGCTGTCTGCCGTGTTTTCCGCTTTTTCGGCGGTCATTAACCTTAAAGCCTATCTCTGCGTATACGGGGTCGCAAAGGTGCTGATCCAGTCCTCCGGCAATTTCGGGGCGCTGGACCTGGCGGCCATGAAAGCACTGGGTATGCAGGCGGTCTGGTATGTGTGTATGGGCTTCGGGATCTACGGCATGGCGCTGCTGTGTTCTCACATCAGCGCCTACAACACAGTGGCGCGGATACGGATGCAGCTCATCCGCCATCTCGGTACCCTGCCGCTGGGCTATCACATCCTGCACCCCAGCGGGAAGCAGCGGAAGATCATCGAGAAGAACACCGACAATCTCGAAATCCTCATCGCTCACAATATCCCGGACTATGTGCAGTCTTTGGTGCTGCCCATTGCGTTTCTGGTGTTCATGTTCCGGTATGACTGGCGGCTGTCGCTCATCTGCCTTGTCCCTATTCTTATCGGTTTCATTCTCCTTTTCTCGATGCTAAAGGGAGAGAGCAGCGGTTTTATCGAACAGGTGCAGAAATCCGGGGAGGACATCAGCAATGCTGCCACGGAATATGTCCGTGGAATTGCAGTAGTTAAGACCTTCGGGCAGACAGCGTCCTCCTTCCGGCGCTATCAGCGGGCGGTGAAGGACTACGCCGACTTCATGACGAAGTATGCGTTCTCCATGGAGAATGCCTTCAGCCTGTACACCACTATTGTCAACGCTGTGTTTCTCTTCCTCATCCCCGGCGGCATTGTTCTCTATAACCTTGGCGGCGGAGCGGAAAAAACCATCATGACCTTCGCCTTCTTCGCCGTGCTGATTCCGTTGGTGGCCTCCATCTTGACAAAGCTGATGCACAGCTCCTCTAACCTAATGCTGGCAGATGCCTCGTTCACGGCTATCGAGGAAATGTTGGCAGAGAAGCCCCTTGCGGAAACAAAAAAGCTGCCGGTTCCTCAAAACGGGGAGATTTGCCTGAACCATGTGTCTTTCCAATACGACGCAGGCGTGAAGGCGCTGGACGATGTGTCTCTAACTATCCGCCCCGGTACTGTAACTGCATTGGTGGGAGAATCCGGCGGTGGAAAGAGCACGGTCGCCAACCTCATCGCCCGGTTCTGGGATGTGAGCGAAGGCTCCGTCACCGTGGGCGGCGTAGATGTTCGGGAGCTGGATTACGCCGATTGGATGAAGCATATCAGCATCGTGTTCCAGGACACGAACCTTTTCAAGATGTCCGTTGCGGAAAATGTCGCCATGTACAAGCCGGGCGCTTCACGGGAAGAGATCACGGAAGCGCTCCGTCAGGCGCAGTGCGAGGATATTCTGGAAAAGCTCCCCAATGGTGTAGATTCCGTCATCGGAACCAAGGGCGTCTATCTATCCGGCGGCGAGATGCAGCGCATTGCGCTGGCGCGTGCGATCCTCAAGGACGCACCCATCGTTCTGCTGGACGAAGCCACAGCCTTTGCCGATGCAGAGAATGAATATCTCATTCAGAGAGCGCTGGATATCCTGCTCCATGGGAAAACCGTGCTGATGATTGCACACCGGCTCCAGACCATTGTTCACGCCGACCAGATCATCGTGATGCAAAGGGGAGGGATTGCCGAGCAGGGTACCCACGAGGAACTCATGCAGCGGCAGGGCGTGTACGCAAAGATGTATCACGAATATGAAAACAGCGTATCGTGGAAGATTGGAGGTTTGGCATGATATTCAGTAAGTTTTTTCACCTGAGCCGTGAAGGCACAAGGACCATTATGCAGGCCGGTATCTGGCTGGCTGGCTTCAATCTTGCAGTGCTGCTGCCCGTGGTTCTGCTTGCCATGGTCAGCGAGAGTATGATGACAAAGCACTTTACGGGAGACGGCGGGAATATCCCTTTGTTGCCCTATGCTGCGGCACTCCTCGTCATTCTCGCCGTGATGTTCCTCACCTATAAGGTAGCCTACCACAAGGAGTATCTGACCTCCGGTCAAGAGGAATACAAGCTCCGTATGGAATTGGCGGACAAGTTGCGGCGGCTGCCGCTGTCCTTTTTCGGGATGCGCGATCTCAGCGATGTCACCGGTATCATTATGGATGATGTGCAGACGATGTCCCACGTGCTCTCCCAGAGTGCAGCGGAGCTCATCGGCGGCATTCTAACGGGTATCGTCGCATTGGTCGTGCTGTTTATCTATGACTGGCGGCTCGCGCTGTATCTGGCGGTATGTATGCCGGTGGTGCTTCTCGTGATGGCGCTGTCCCGAAAAATCTCCGAGGGAACAAACAAGAAAAACCGGAGCAAGAAACTGGATGTCAGTGCGGGCCTGCAGGAGTATCTGGAAAACATCAAGCTGCTGCGCACCACTGAGGCCATGGGCGATTATCAGCAGGGACTCTGCAAAAAGGTAAAGCGTATCATTCCCGGTCTTGTGCTGTATGAACTGCTGGCGGGACTGTCTATTTCCATCTCGTATAATGTGATGCGCGTGGGGCTTGGTCTTGTGATCCTGTTCGGTTCGGGGATGCTGGCCGCCGGGGAGATCACGCTGTTTAAGTTTCTGATCTTCCTCTATGCCGCCGTGCGGATCTACGAACCGCTGACCAGCGCCTGCGAGCATCTCGGCGACTTTATCGCATCGCTGGTCGGCGCCGGGCGTGTTTCGGCATTGCTTGCTGAACCGGAGCAGGGCGGCAGCGAGGACATCACGGTGGATCGCTTCGACATCCGCTTCGACCATGTCCGCTTTGCCTACAACAACGAGGAAGTGCTGCACGATGTGTCCTTCACAGCAAAGCAGGGAGAGATCACTGCGCTGGTGGGACCGTCCGGCTCCGGTAAAAGCACGCTGACGCGGCTTGCTGCACGGTTCTGGGATGTGCAGAGCGGTTCGGTATCCCTTGGCGGCGTTGACCTTCGGCAAATCGCGCCGGAGGAGCTGCTGAAAAACTATTCCATCGTGTTTCAGGATGTGGTGCTGTTTAACGACTCCATTTACAACAACATCAAAATCGGACGGGAGGACGCCACAGAGGAAGAGGTCTACGCTGCCGCCAAGCTGGCAGCCTGTGACGAATTTATTCACCGTCTCCCGGACGGATACCAAACCGTTATCGGCGAAAACGGTAAGACCCTCTCCGGCGGCGAACGGCAGCGGCTTTCTATCGCCCGGGCGTTTCTGAAAAATGCCCCTGTCATTCTGCTGGATGAGAGCACGGCCAGCATTGATCCGGAGAATGAAACGAAGATTCAGCAGGCCATCGGGCGGCTCATTCAGAATAAAACCGTCCTCATTATTGCCCACAAGCTCCGCACGGTAGCCGGCTGCGATAAGATCGTGGTATTGGATAGCGGCAGCGTGGCGGAGGAAGGCACCCACGAGACGCTGATGGAGCAAAAGGGTCTTTATCACAAGCTATACACATTGCAAAGCGAGAGTCTGGTCTGGAAGGTCAGAGCATAATTCAGGAGGTATTTACATGAACACAAAAAATAAAAGCAAGCTGAACGGAAAGGATCTGATCAGCATCGGCATTTTTACCGCCGTATATTTCATCCTCAATCTTCTCATCGCGGCGGCTATGGGCTTTATCCCGCTGGTAAACATGATGATCCCCTTTGTCAGCTCTCTGGTACTGGGCATCCCTATGATGCTCTACTTTTCCAAAATCAAAAAGTTCGGCATGGTGCTCATCACCTACATCATCTACGGCGCGATCCTCACACTGGCAGGCGTCGGCATTTACAGCCTCATTGCAGGCACTCTTTGCGCGCTCATCGCCGAATTTATTCTGAAGGCAAAGCGGTATGCCAGCACCTCTGCCGCCATCCTGTCCTATGCCGTTTGCAGCGTGGGTGCCAACGCCAATGTTCTGGGCTTTGCCTTTATGACTGAGGCGCAGCTGGCGGAAAAGACCGCCTACTACGGGCAGGAATATATGGACATCATCTCCGGATATTTCTCCCACGGCTATATGCTGCCGCTTCTTGCAATTACCGCCTTTGCGGGCGGCGCGCTGGGCGGCCTGTTGGGAAAAACTGTCCTGAAAAAGCACTTTGCCAAGAGCGGAATGATCTGATGCAGGGGATATTATTTGCCGAAAAGCCCAGAGCGCGGCAGCTCTATCTGGATGCACGAACGAAAATCATTCTCTGCCTTACGGTGTCTTTCCTCATGTTCTCTTGCGAGTATACCGGTGTCATGCGCTTTGTTCTCCCCGTTCTGGCGGCGGTTCCCTTTGTATCCTTCCTGATCCTGCGAAGATATCGGAAAGCGGCAGTCTATGGGATGGTGTATGTGCTCTGCCTTATGCTTCCGATGCTCCTTCGCCAGATGGATGCGCCGTTTTTCAGCATCATCTCCGGTGCGCTGGCGGCGATCTTCACGCAGATGCTTCCGGGGCTCGCCATGTTTGATGTGCTGCTCTCGTCCACCACGGTCAGCGAGTTTATCGGAGCCATGGACGGCTTTCACATCTCCAAAAAGTTCTCCGTTCCGGTCTCCGTCATGTTTCGTTTCTTTCCTACAATCCGTGAGGAATACGGAATGATTCGGGATGCTCTGCGGCTGCGGGGGGTCGGAGGCTTGGAGCATCCGTTGGAGATGCTGGAATACCGGATGGTGCCGCTGCTGACGGAGCTGATGCAGGTGGGCAACGAACTGTCCGCCTCGGCCATGACGCGAGGGCTGGACACACCGGGCAAACGCAGTAATGTCTGCCCTATGGGATTTCGTGTGCAGGACATCGCTGTATTTCTGCTCTGCGTGGCGGTGGTTTCGCTGTTTATATTTGCAAAGGTGACAGGACGGTAAGATGATCGAGATCAAAAATGTATGCTATTCCTATGAAAACGCCGTGACGGACGGCGCGCTAAAGGATGTCAGTCTCTGCATCCCACAGGGGCAGACGGTGCTGCTGTGCGGCGAATCCGGCAGCGGCAAGACAACCTTCGGGCGGCTGGTCAACGGTCTGATCCCCTGCTATTACGAGGGAAAGCTGACGGGCTCCGTCATGGTGAACGGAAATGACACCACCCAACTCCAACTCCATGAGCTGGCCGGGACGGTCGGCTCCGTGTTCCAGAATCCCAAGTCGCAGTTTTATACGCTTCTGACCGACACGGAGATCGTGTTCGCCTGTGAGAATATCGGCATGGAGAAGCGGGAAATATTGCGCCGCTTCACAGAGGCCGTTCAGGACTTCCGGCTTGAAAAGCTGCTTGGTAAGAATGTCTCCCAGCTCTCCGGCGGCGAAAAGCAGAAAATTGCCTGTGCCTCTGTCAGTATGCTTAGGCCGCCGATCCTCGTTTTGGATGAGCCGACATCAAATCTGGACATTTCCGCCATTCGGGAGCTGCGGGAGATCGTCGCCAAGTGGAAGTCGGAGGGGAAAACTGTTCTTGTTGCCGAGCACCGGCTCTGGTGGCTGAGGGGCCTTGCGGATCGTGTGGTGGTATTTCAAGAGGGCAGCATCGTCGAAGATGTACCGGCAGACGAGTTCTGGCGCAGAACACCGGACGAGCTTCACGCGGAAGGGCTGCGCGGTTCCTGCCGCTTTGCCCCGCAGGTGAAAGAGCGCCGCGCAGACGCACAATATATCATCTCTTCGTTTTGCAGTTCCGATGGCGAATTTACGCTGAACATTCCGGAACTGAAAATTCCCAAAGGCGCAGTGGTGGCCGTCCTCGGCAACAACGGCGCAGGAAAAAGCACCTTCGCAAGGTGCCTGTGCGGACTTGTCCGCAAGTGTAAGGCACAGATCATCGACGGTAAAAAACGCTATGCAGGGCGAAAACTGAGCAGTCTTGCCTACATGGTATTTCAGGACGTCAACCACCAGCTTTTCTCCGAGAGCGTGTCGGAGGATGTGACGCTGGGGTTGCGCCTGTCCGAGGATGAAAAGCGTTCCACTGCCGAAGAAATGCTGCGGCGCATGGAGCTTTGGGGCTATCGGGAGGCACATCCCATGGCGCTGTCGGGCGGACAGAAGCAGAGGCTTGCCATCGCAGGCGCACTGGCGGCACAAAAGGATATTATCTTCTACGACGAACCCACCAGCGGTCTCGACTACCGCAACATGGAGCGCGTGGCAGAGAATATCCGGCGCCTCTCTGAGATGGGGAAAACGCAGTTCGTCATCACCCATGACCCAGAGCTTGTGGAGAAATGCTGCGACCGATTCCTGTTCTTTGAGAACGGCGAAATTACCGACTCGGGCAGTTGGACGGCAGAAGCACTCGAGCAAGTCAGAACGTATTTTGTAACCCTCATATAGGAGCAAACAAACTGTGACTGGTGCATTTTTTGCTGAAGAAAGTATTGCAACCCCTCAGTGGCGAATTGCACCCCCTAAAATCAAAAATGCACCCCCCTCTAAACCGTAGTTGCACCCCCTTAACGGGTTTCTATCAAAATTAGAGTCATTTGCCAAAAGAAAAATCTCAGAGGCTTGAGCTTCTGGGATTTTTATTATGCTATATTCAGGGGAGTCGAACCAGAAATAGCCAGAGCGTTCAGCATGAAATCCCAGCAAAATTTCATTTTAATTGACGAGATGTAACTATCACTGACCGCATACGATGCGCTTATGTTATAATAAATCAGGCACCGCAGAGGTGTACCCTTTATGTCGGTCTGCGACCGACAAATAATTGAAACCCTTTGGCAAGGATAACCTTTATGTCAGCCTGCGGCTGACAAACAGATGAAAGGAGTTTTTATGAATATATCAAAAGTTGTGGCTGTATATATAAGCCCTACCGGCAACGTCAGAAAAACTGTATGCGCGATGGCAGAGGCTATCGCGAAGAAGTTAGATATCCCGATGACAGAAGACGATTTCACACTTCCCGCAGCACATCAGAAGATCAGGCGCTTTGCAAACGACGAGCTGATCGTATTCGGCACTCCGGTCTACGCAGGACGTATACCGAATAAATTCCTGCCGTTCGTACAGGAGCTTTTTAAAGCTGACGGCGCGCTCGCGATACCTGTAGTATGTTTCGGCAACCGCAGCTATGACAATGCGCTGATCGAGCTCCGCAACGAACTGGAAAACAACGGTTTCCACACTATCGCAGCTGCAGGCGTCGTATGCGAGCACGCATTTTCCGGTAAACTCGCACCCGGACGGCCTGATGCTGCAGATATTGCCGATATCTGCGCCTTTGCATGCCGAGCTGCCGAAAAAGCACTGAAAACAGACCCTGACAACATACCTGTACCTGTCGCAGTGAATGGCGAAGAACCCGTGACACGCTACTACACACCCCTTGGCACTGACGGCAAGCCCGCAGTCTTCCTCAAGGCAAAGCCTAAAACAAAAGAAGAACTCTGCAACGGCTGTGGTATATGTGCAGACGTCTGTCCGATGGGATCGATCTCGCGCGAAGACCCGAAGCTCGTCACCGGCACCTGCGTGAAATGCCAGGCATGCATCAAACAGTGTCCGACACACGCTAAATACTTCGACGATCCTGCATTCCTCTCGCACGTGGAAATGCTGAAGGAAAACTACGCACACCGCGCAGACTCAGACTTTTTCATATAACAGCATCGCGATCTGTGTTATCAGCGACTTTCAAGGAGATATGACATCCCCGAAACCGGTGAAGCAGGAGCCTCTGCCTCGTTTGCAAAAGGTTCCTGCTTCATTCAGTTCGTCAATATAAAGATCTATCTGTTCGGTATCACTGCACTGGCTCTGCTCGAGTGCGTGTGGAGCATCCTGAGGGCGTGATCCAGAATCCTCATTATTTCATCATTATTTCACATATGTCCTGCATCAGTTCACATCTGTCCTGCTGAGTATCGCTGCCGGCGTCTTTCTCATCGTTCTCATGACCGGCAGAAGTCCGAACAGCAGATTTATACCGTATATCAGCACAAGGCATATTGCCGATGTCGCTTCCGTTACCAGGAAAGCATCATTGAAATATGAGATCTTCGAGATCTTGTACATGCAGAATGTCATCAGCGCGAATCCCGGTATGCCGGCTATCGTCGTGATAGCGAATATCTCTCCTATAAACATCCTGTAGATATCGCCTTTCCTGACACCGATCGCCCGGTACACACCTACTTCTTTTACACGTGACAGGAACGATGCTCTTATTATCAGATATATCTCGATGATCGAAATGAACAGTATCACTCCGGCCATCACCAGCGTTGAAAGCATCGATGACCACATCTTGCTCATATACTGCTGTCTGCTGTCTTCATAGGTATCTTTCACGTTTACTTTTTCGGCTCTCAGCTTTTCGAGTGAAGCTTCCTTATCGACAGGGCACAGCGTCACATTTTCCTTGCTTCTTATCAGATCATACTTGACAGTATTGTTGTTTACAAGCATAAAATCGCTGTCGCTTTTATCCTTGAAGTAGCCGGTCACCTTGAGTTTAGTTCCGTTCACCTTCTGTGATATTTCCTTGTTCAGCGGCATGTTTTCCTTGTTTTTTTCGTTTACTATGACCTCATAGTCGTTCACAGGCCAGCTTCCCTTAGTCAACGTGATGTCTGACGATTTGAGGCTGTAGTCTATAAGACCACTGCTGGCAGTGCCGCCGCTATTGTCGACCGGCTCCCCTTCTTCTCCGGTTCCTGTATTAGCAAGGATATTTACGAAAACATCACGGCTCGCATATATGCACGGGCTTTTAAGATCACTGACTCCTACTATCACGAAATCCGGCATGTTGTTCACCGGCACCACGCCGCCTACGAAGCTCCCTGGCGTGCCGTAGCCCGCAGATTTGCTCATCTGATCGTCTATGACACTGTCCAGCACCATCTTATCGACAACGATCTCATTGCTTTGCTCCGGTAGCCTTCCCGCTATCAGATCTGACGCATCCAGCTTACCTGCATCCGAAAGCGAACCCTCGAATCTTGCAGAGCCGTACCGGGTCTGGAAATAGCTGCTGAACGGCATTTGCATGGCGATTTTGGAATCGCCGGGCATCACGTAGCTGAATGACTCATCACTTTCATATTTCTGGTATGTCTGCACATCTGTCTTCTTGCTCACCAGAGTCAGGTATGATTTGTCTGCGCTGACGAATTCATCGTCTGTGACATTCATGACTCCTGCGATATTCGACATAGCATACGTTATGAACATCGCCGATATCAAGAAGCCTGCCATCAGTATCTTTTTCAGCACACTGTAGTTAGCAACCGTCTTGAAGCCTTTGCGGAACATGCTGACCGGATTTATTATCGACTTGTATTTACGTACGCCGTCTGTTTCGAGGCGATTCAGATCAAAGCTGTTCGCCGCCTGCTCCTCCTTTGTCATCTGCCTGTAGTGATCATCTACGAACTCCAGGCTGGAGTTGTCATCTACGATCTCGATCCTCTCTTCCGCAGACTTCGTCCTGATGTAGATGTTCCTGTTCTTTATCACGATATCCAGGCCGATGCTGCTGTTGTCATCATTGTAAAGATCGATGCTGTACTGCGGCGAATTTATCCGCTTGTGATCTTGTATATCCTTCAGATATATCTTGTTTTCTATACGGTAGTCGAGACCTTCGGAATTCAGGTTTTCCTCGTCGGAAACCACCCGCCCGTCCAGCAGCCTTATTATCCTAGACGCATAGAACTTAGCCAGAGACTCCTCGTGCGTCACGAGTATAACTAGCTTTTCCTGTGATATCGATTTTATTATATTCATTACTTCGAGTGTGTTCTTGCTGTCGAGGTTTCCCGTAGGCTCATCAGCTATGACGATAGCCGGATTTTTTACTATGGCTCTGGCGATCCCGACTCTCTGGCGCTCACCGCCGGAAAGCATGTCGGCATAACGGTTCCTGTATCTGTACATCCCGACCTTTTCCAGCACGTAGTTGACCTTTTCCTCGATCTCTTTCTTGTCTTTGACACCTACCATCCTGAGCGCAACAGCGACGTTTTCGAACACAGTCATATTTTCAACCAGGTTGTAGTTCTGGAATATATAGCCTATGTTGAGATTCCTTATCTTGTCTATCCTCCCGGATGAGCGCCGCGTTATACGCTGTCCGTTGACGAACACTTTGCCGCCGTTCACTTTGTCGAGTCCGCCTATCACATTGAGCAGCGTAGTCTTCCCGCATCCGCTCGGTCCAAGCAGCGCTACAAGCCCCGTGCTTCCCATTTCAAGAGAGGTCTCGTTTATAACATGTATCTCGTTTTTTCTGTTCCTGTTAAAATATTTATTTACATTTTCAAGCCTGAGCATGATCATTCCTCCTCTCTGAACGTTCCCATGGCAGTCTTCCTGAACAGGCTCCTTGCGAATTTGCCTGAAATGAGATATGCCATGAACATGAGTATCGCATAGAGGATAACATAATCACGCACCGTCATGTATTCGATGAGATTTCTGATATATTCCACTTCGATCACGCCGTAATGCACCATGAATACACATCCTGTGAAGATGAGATATGCGATGTTCACTGTCAGCAGCATTTCCACGTCCAGGATCCTCCTGATATGCTTTTTCGCCATTCCAAGCATCCTGAGTATGCTGAAATATGTCGAGCGTGATTTGAGTATCAGCCTTATCACGAAATATGCGATAAAAAACAGTGCCACTGTCATGACAACGGCCATCGGAGTCGCGATCATCGATGTTATGTCTGAAAACATGTTTATCAG
>CAKQIZ010000056.1 GCA_934247125.1 uncultured Clostridia bacterium | reverse complement strand
CAAAAAAATTCACCGCAAGCGGTGTGATTTCAATATATCTGGCTTACACTATCAAAAATGAAGTGTCAAACTCCCGACTGCATTTTTCTTACCGGTGCAGAGCCTGTAGGCTTCATCGAGGGTCCGGGGTCTTGCATATTCTCTGATTTTCAACACGATACACCTCCGAGCATTCTTTTTCAGGATATATTATAGCATAAGTCGAGAGGGTTTATTGAAGAAAGCGCGCTTTTATATTAGAATATGATTGTTGAAAGAGAGGCGAAAAATGGCAAAGGCTTACTGGAACGAAAACGGAAGATGGCTGTGCGGAGGTCCTGAGGATTTTTTCGGCACGGCTGACGGGATGCCCCCGGGGAAGATGATATCTTTCGTCGGCGGAGGCGGAAAGACGAGCACGATGTTTTATCTGGCGGAGGTGTACAGTCGCAAAGGGCTTAAAACCGCAGTGATGACGACTACGAAGATACGCCGGACCGAGGTGTTCTGCAATGCACCGGAGCAGTGGGAAAGGCTGTGGGCTGAGGGAAAGTATGCGGTCTGCGGTGAAGTGTCAGATGAGATCAAGCTGAGAGCTATGAAAAAGGAGTCCGTCGATATCCTGGCGGCTTCGGCTGATGTCGTGCTGATAGAGGCTGACGGTGCAGGGACGAGGCCGTGCAAGGCGCCGGCTCCGTATGAGCCTGTGATACTGCCGGAATGTGATGTGGTGGTCGGCGTGATGGGGCTCGATGCTGCAGGAAGACCGGTCTCGGAAGTGTGTTTCAGGAAAGAGATAGTGTGCGGCAGGCTGGGATGCGGACAGGATCATCTGCTGACGTGTGATGACATGGCTGAGCTGATGACGCGTGCGGACTGCATGAAGAAAGATGTGGGCGGGCGCAGGTTCTTTGCCGTGTATAATAAATGTGACGATGAGGAAAGGCTCGAGACAGGCAGGATTTTGTGCCGGATGACGGAAGAACGCGGTGTGCATGCAGCGCTCACATGTATGAAACCCGGCGGAGAATGGCTCAGGCCGTGAGACGAAAGGAATTAGTGAGGATGGATGACCTGATAATAGTCAGAGGCGGAGGTGATCTGGCGACGGCGGTGATACACAGGCTGTGGAGCGCCGGGCTTAGAGTTATGGCTCTGGAGACAGACAGTCCCTCGGCGATACGCAGACACGTCGCGGCAGGTGAGGCGGTCTACAGAGGAAGTCAGACTGTCGAGGGAATGACGGCGAGACTGGCTGCAGATGCTGCCGAAGCAGAGAAGATGATAGAGCACGGTGAGGTGCCCGTGATGAAAGATCCCGGCGGCGAGTACATCAGGATCATGGAACCGGAGATCGTAGTCGACTGCATCATCGCAAAGCGAAACACAGGTACGACGATAGATATGGCGCCTCTTACTATCGCGCTCGGCCCCGGATTCACAGCAGGAGCGGATGCTGATTACGTGATCGAGACGATGAGAGGTCACGACCTCGGCAGGATAATATCGGAGGGAAGAGCGCTGCCGGATACGGGTGTGCCGGGAAATATCGGAGGATATACGAAGGAACGCGTGATGCACGCGGAGCACGAAGGGATCCTCAGATCGGTACACAATATCGGGGAGCATGTGGCTGCGGGTGATGTGATCGCGATCATAGAGACAGCGGAAGGGCCGAGGGAGCTGCAGGCTTCGATCACGGGAGTGATAAGAGGCATCATACATGACGGATACGATGTGAAGCCGGGACTCAAGGTCGCAGATATAGACCCGAGAAAGGATTCTTACAAAAACTGCTTCACGATCTCGGATAAAGCACGGTGCATATCAGGCAGCGTGCTGGAGCTCGTGTGCAGGCACATGTTTGGCAGAGATCGCAGCAGATGAGCGGCATGCAGGAAATGCCGGGCAGATGAAAGGAAATCATCAGATGAAAGATATGAAAGGCGACAGAGCAGGAAAAAACGACATAGAATTCTGCAAAGGCGGCGGGTGCACGGCGAAGCTCGGAGCCGGAGCACTCAGCAGGGTGCTGGGAATGATCCCGAAAGGAGATGCAGATGAAAACCTGATTGTCGGATACGACAGCAGCGACGACGCAGCAGTATACAGGATATCATCGGATACTGCGATGATCCACACGCTGGATTTTTTCCCTCCGATGGTGGAGGATCCGTATACGTTCGGACAGATCGCGGCAGCCAATGCGCTAAGCGATGTATTCGCGATGGGCGGCCGCGTGGTGACTGCCCTGAATATAGTATGCTTTCCGGAAGACATGGATCTGAACGTGCTCGGGCGCATAATGCAGGGCGGAGCTGAAAAAGTGGCGGAATCAGGCGGCATGCTGGCCGGAGGCCATTCGATAAATGACATCGATGTCAAGTACGGGCTTTCGGTGACAGGAACGGTCCATCCGGGCAGCATATACAGAAACGACACGGCAGCAGCGGGCGATGCGCTGGTGCTGACGAAGAAGCTCGGAACGGGGATCATCTGCACGGCAGGGCGTATCGGTCAGGCATCAGTATCTGCGATGCAGGAAGCCGTCGACTCGATGACTGCCCTCAACCGCAGAGCAGCCGAGATATCGCGCAGCTTTGCAGTAAATGCGTGCACCGATGTGACCGGATTCGGACTGCTGGGACATCTCCGCGAGATGATGGGCGGCAGGCTTTCATGCATCATAGATGCGGAAAGAGTGCCGATAATGGAAAGCGCGCTGCAGTATGCAGACGAGTTTTATATAACAGCGGCAGGGCAGAGAAACAGGAATCATGTCGGAACGGCGGTCGTGTTTGACGGCATACCGTTCAGCATGGAGGAAGTGCTGTTCGATCCGCAGACCTCAGGCGGGCTTCTGCTGTCACTGAGGCCGGCGGAAGCGGAAGCGATGGCCGCTGAGATGATGAATGCAGGACTTCCGGCGGCAGTGATCGGCACAGTCACGGAGAAAGGCGAGCATGAGATAACAGTGAGGTAGTGTGAAATGATAAGGAAACAGGAAAGGCTGATCGTGACTTTTGCAACTACTGCTATGGCCATGGCCATGGAAAAGGTCTGCAGGGATGAGGGAGCTGCCGGGAGGCTGATACCTGTTCCGGGTTTCATATCAGCAGGCTGCGGTCTGGCATGGTGCGCAGCTCCCGAAGATGAAAGTGCGGTCAGAGAGCTGATGGTAAGAAAGAAGATAGTCTGGCAGGAGATAAGGCATGATATATTTTGACAATGCGGCGACCACGCTGTACAAGCCGCCCGGAGTGGCAGAGGCTGTTTCGGTAGCTGTAGGATCGCTCGGCAATGCCGGAAGAGGGGCTCACGGAGTTTCACTCGATGCGGCCAGAATGATATACGGTGTGAGAGAAAAGCTGTGCAGGCTTTTCAATGCGGAAGATCCGACTCGAATCGCATTCACGTCGGGCGGTACGGAGAGCCTGAATATCGCGATAAAAGGCATAGCCGGACCGGGAGATCATCTGATAACGACAGCTGCGGAGCACAATTCTGTGCTTAGACCGGCATATGAGATGGAGGCGGCAGGCGCGGAGCTCACAGTGATACCGTGTGACGATCTCGGCAGAGTCGATCCGCAGGAGATAGAAAGGAATATGAGAGCGGACACGAAAGCAGTTATATGCACTCACGGGTCAAATGTGACCGGGAATATCCCGGATATGGAAAGGATCGGCGCGATAACGTCGCGGCACGGTGCATCGCTTATTGCCGATGCTTCGCAGGCGGCCGGAGAATGCATGATCGATGTTCAGAAATCGTCGATAGACGTCCTGTGCTTTACCGGGCACAAGGGATTGTTCGGACCGCAGGGGACGGGCGGTATCTATGTACGGGAAGGTGTGGAGCTGAGACCGCTCAAGACAGGAGGGAGCGGAGTGCAGAGCTTCAGCAGGACCCATCCGGCGGAAATGCCGTCGGCGCTTGAAGCGGGCACGCTGAATTCACACGGGATAGCAGGACTCGATGCAGCGCTGGACTGGATCCTTGAAACAGGCGTCGATGAGATATCTCGTAAAACAAGATCGCTTGCCGGCAGATTCTGTGAGGGCTTGAAAGAAATACCGCAGATAAAGGTATACGGCGACCTTTGCATGAAAAGAAGACTCCCTGTCGTATCGCTGAATATAGGCGAGACAGACTCATCGCATGTAAGCGATGTATTATACCGGGATTTCGGGATAGCCACGAGACCGGGCGCGCACTGCGCTCCGCTGATGCATGAGACGTTCGGAACAGAGACCCAGGGCGCCGTGCGATTCAGTTTTTCATATTTCAACAGTGAAGCTGAGGTGGATGAAGCGATCAGAGCGCTGAGAAAAATATCAGGAGAGGAGATGATGTAGAATGAAGACAAAAACGATAGACGCAAGAGGGCTCACATGCCCGCTGCCGGTGATAAATGCGAAAAAAGCGGCTGAAGAAATGGGGCAGGGGGGTATACTGACCGTCCTCGTCGATAACGAGATAGCGGTACAGAACCTGCAGAAATTTGCAGCTCAGAAGGGATATACGGCTTCCGGAGAGAAAGAAGCGGAAAAGGAATACCGTGTAGTGATCGATGTTTCAGGTGCAGGCAGCACTGCGGAGAACTCCGGGTCTGATGCGCATGATAAGAGCGCAGAAAGCGCCGGAACTGCAGGGTGCGGACCTGATATGAGAAGAGCCGGGATGGTGGCAGTGCTGTCTGCCGATACGATGGGCACAGGCGATGAGGCTCTCGGAAAGACACTGATGAAATCGTTCGTGTTCGCGCTGACGAAGCAGGATGTGCTTCCGGAAACAGTGCTGTGCTACAATAGCGGCGCGTATCTTTCATGCAAAGGCTCAGAGTCCCTCGAGGATCTGAAAGCGCTTGAGGCAGAAGGCGTCGGTATCATGACGTGCGGCACCTGTCTCGATTTTTACGGTCTCAAAGATGAGCTGGGCGTCGGCTCAGTGACGAATATGTATGAGATCGTTGAGATCATGGAAAAGGCAGGCACGGTCATCAGACCGTGACGCGGTATATTAAATACGATACGGCTGCCGCGACGATCTCGGTCAGCCAGAATGAGTGCCATACGCCGAAGGCGCCGGACAATCTGCTGAGCAGAAAAGCCAGAGGCAGTATCACTATGATGTATCGTATCAGCGATATCATCAGTGAAGCTGTACCCTTTCCAAGGCCTTCGAGCGCACCGGACAGGATCACCGGCAGCGATGAAATGATGAATCCGGCACTGATGATCCTGACAGCCGACGCCCCGATGCTGATGATCGCTTCGTCATCTGTGAATATGCCCATCAGCCGGGCGGGGATCAGAAGGCATACGGCAGTGCCGGCCAGCATTATGCACGCGACCGTTATGGTCGCTATTTTTACGATCTCACGGACCCGGTCGTTCCTGCCGGCACCGTAATTGTAGCCGACCAGCGGCCTGATCCCCTGCACGACGCCGTTCGCAGAGAGATACAGGAACGTCTGCAGTTTGTAATAGACTCCGAGCACGAACACATACCCGGATGAAAACGATGACAGGATCGCGTTCAGCACCGATATCTGCACTGACGGCAGCGCCAGATTGAGCGTGGCTGCATTGCCTATAGAGTACAGCCTTTTTATCATGTAAAGCTCAGGCCGGCAGTACTGAATTCGGAATCTCACAGGCAGAGGCTTCAGCACATAGAGCGCTATATATATCAGAACAGGCAGGCTCTGGCCGATGCCTGTTGCGATGGCAGCGCCCCTGATCCCGAGCTGGGGGAAGGGTCCGATGCCGAATATCATCAGCGGATCAAGGATGATGTTCGTGATGCAGCCTGCCGCAAGGCAGAACATCGTGGTCTTCATACGGCCTGTTGACTGGAATATCTTTTCACACGTCAGGAACATGCAGTCCATCGGTGCAAAGAGGAAGACGTACTGCGAATATTCGATCCCGTAGTTTGTGATAACAGCGTCATCTGTGAACATCGACAGGAACCACGGCATCACTGCAATGCATACTGCTGTAAGCATGAATCCGTGTATAACGCTCAGCATCGTGCCGCTTGAGACTGCCCGGTCCGCAAGCTCGCCATTTTTCTGACCGAGGTAAAATGCGACAGTGGCGTTGATCCCTATCGCAAAACCCACAGCTGCGGAATGTGAGAGGTTCTGCACCGGAAACAGCAGCGACAGCGCTGTCATGGCTTTAACATCCAGCTGCGCCACGAAAAAAGAATCGACTATATTATACAGTGCATTGACCGCCATGGAGATCGCCATCGGGTATGACATCGTAAGCACGAGCGGCAGCACTTTTTTTTCTTTCATAAAATCCTGATCCATTTAAAGTCCTTTCTGTTACCGTGTGTATACTGCCAAAAAAACAGAAAACACACGAGTACATCGATAGTTTCAATGTCTTCGTGTGGCGAAAAGTAAAGACAGCACGCTGCCTTCAGAAAAATCCACGCCGCTCTGCAGAGCGGTTTTGTAGCTAGATTCTATCAGCAAAGTTTCAGGCTGTCAAGATGCCGGCAGCGCATATGCAACCGGCAGCGCAGAATTGAAATCCTGCCGCATATGTGGTAAATTATATTCTGTATGATTATCTGCATTTTGCAGATAAAGAGATAAATGAAACGATCATGAGACAGGAGAAACAGATGACGGAATTACTGGCGCCGGCAGGTAATATGGAAGCACTGAAGGCCGCGATAGCTAACGGCTGCGATGCGATCTATCTGGGACTGCAGAAATTCGGCGCACGCGCATATTCGGACAACTTCGCGGCAGACACGCTGAAGGAAGCTGTTGCCTATGCGCATCTGAGGGATGTGAAAATATATGTGACGATGAATACCATCGTGTTCGAAGACGAGATCAGAGATATGCAGGAGCAGCTGAGGCAGCTCAATGAGATATGCGTCGACGGGATCATCGTGCAGGATCTGGCCGTGTTTGATTATGCTGTGAAGCATTTTACCGACATGGAGGTCCACTGCTCGACGCAGATGGGGATAGACGATCTGGAGGGGACGCTGCTTTTCAAAGAGCTGGGCGCCGACAGGGTGGTGCTGGCACGTGAAGTCGATATCGACAAGGCGAAAGCGATAAGAAAGGCAGCAAAGATACCGCTTGAGATCTTCGTGCACGGCGCGCTTTGCGTATCGTACTCCGGAAACTGCCTCATGTCCGGACTGATCGGATACCGCAGCGGCAACCGCGGAAGATGCGTGGGCTCGTGCCGCAAGCAGTACGAGATCATCGACAGGACGACGGGAGCATCTCTCGGCAGGAATTACATCTTATCGACGAAAGACCTGAATACTATCGACTATACGGACGACCTGAAGGCGATCGATTCACTGAAAATAGAAGGCCGTATGAAAGAACCGGCATACGTTGCGAACGTCGTGGCGCGCTACAGGAAAGCTCTTGACGGCGACATCAGCGCAGAGGACAGAGAAGATCTCCGCAAGACTTTCAACAGGACGTACACGAAGGGCTATCTGTTTGGGGAAGATCCGGGCGAGATCACCAATATCAGCAGACCGAACAACTTCGGCTATGAGATCGGCAGGATCACGGGAACCCACCGGGGCATGTACGAGATAGCGCTCGACCGCATGCTGAATCAGAACGACATCATCAGGATCGATCACGACGGAGAAGACGTCAATCTGTCGGTCGTGAAGCTGTACGACAGAGACGGACGGCTGATAAACCGTGCGGACAGGTTATGCTATATCAGGATCAAGGAAAAGCTATGGCCGGGCGATGTGGTCTACAAGACGAAGGACTACCAGTTCTACAGGGAGCTGGAAAGCGCACTGGACGGAGAATTCAGGCGTTTTCCGCTGGATATGAAAGTCTACGCGTATCCCGGCTCAGCACTCGTCATAGATGCCGATGCATTCGGACTGCAGTATCTTTACGAGAGTGAAGAGATCGTCAGTGAAGCGGTGAAAAGTCCGACGACGAAGGAGCAGGTGGTGAAGCAGCTCTCGAAGCTGAACGATACTGTATTCGAGCTCGGCAGCGTGGAATTCGAGGGATACGGCGCATTCATACCGGTAAAGCTGCTGAACAGCGCCAGACGGCAGATCGTCCAGGCTCTCTGCGAGGCGAAGCTTGGAAAGTGGAAGAACCGTACGAAGACCGCGGAGCCTGAAGAAAGCCTGACATTCCCACGGCAGGAGCCGTATCTGACAGCGACTGTCACGACCGGAGAACAGTACGAAGCGTGCAGGGCGTGCGGCATAAAAGATGTGTATTTTGACAATATTATACGAAGGAATCAGAACACATATGAGGAAAAGGACGGCGAGCTGCTGATCGGCGGCTATGGCGGGATCTATCGCTACAGGAGCACGAATCCGTTTGTGACGGACTATTCGCTCAATGTCGTCAATGCTGAAAGCTGCAGGCAGCTTCACAAGCTCGGTGCAAAGCGCATCACGCTGTCGTACGAGCTGAACAAAAATCAGATACGTGATCTGGCGGAGGCTTACAGAGATGCAAACGGCGGGGATCCTGCACTCGAGATGATCGTGTACGGACGCGCACCGCTGCTGTTCACGAAATACTGCCCGCTGAAGAAAATGGGGCAGTGCGGCCTTTGCAAAAAGCACAGCTACGAGTTGAAGGACGAGTACGGGGAGTTCCCGGTGCTGTCGCATGACGACTGCACTGCGACGATCCTGAACGGCAAGATCCTGAATCTGCTGGACGAGATGAGGTCGGTGAATGGCGTGGAAGCGTTCAGGCTGAGCTTTACGATAGAGTCTGCTGACGAAGTTAAGCGTATCATCGGTGTGGCGCAGAAAAAGCTTGACGGATCGCCGGAAAAATCGGTGTTCAGACAGAAAACAGACACGAGAGGACATTTCAACAAGGAAATTTTATAGGTTATGGAAAAGGAAAGAGAAAAATTGATTCAGGTGGAAAACCTTTCTTTTGGCTTTCGCGCAAAAGATTTATATAAAGATGTTTCGTTCACGCTGGAGACGGGGCAGCACTGTGCGCTGATAGGGAGCAACGGCACGGGAAAATCCACGCTGGTGGAGATCCTGACTGATCCGGAGGAGTATCTGTATGACGGCAAGATCATCATAGATGAAAGCTGCCGCATCGGATATGCCAGCCAGTTCAGCGTCCGCGACAAGCTGAGCAGCCGCACGGTGTTCGAATATCTGAGCGAGCGGTTCACGGAGCTGCAGGAACAGATCGCGGCGGTCTGCGATGAGATGGCGCAGGCAGAGGATCTTGAGGCTTCGTATGCAACGTATCAGCAGCTTCTCGACAGGAACGAGGCTATGGACGGCGACGATTATGAAAGCAATATATCGAAGAAGCTGGCGGCAGCCGGCATGAGCGGGCTTGCGGATACGAAGCTGCACGAGATCAGCGGTGGAGAGTACAAGCTGCTGCAGATAATGCGGGAAATGCTGCTGGCGCCTGATCTGCTGATACTCGACGAGCCGGATGCATTCCTGGATTTCGGGAACCTGGCCGGGCTGTGTCAGCTGATAAACGGCTACAAAGGGACGATGCTGGTGATCACGCACAACAGATACCTGCTGAATCACTGCTTCAACAAGATACTTCATCTGGAAAACGGCGATCTGCAGGAGTTCGACGGCACCTATACCGAGTACAGGTGCTCGATCCTGAGGGAAAAGCTGGCGCTGAAGCTGCAGAATATCGAGGAGCAGGATGAGATCGCGCGTACACAGGAGATGGTCGACATACTGAGGAAGCGTGCGTCGGAAAAGGTCAATCCGGTCATCGGACGGTCGGTCAATGCGAAGCAGTCGCAGCTGGATCGTCTCGTGGCTCGTCAGATAAAGGCGCCGTTCATCGAGATCCGCGAACCGGAGATCGTGCTGCCTGAGGTCAGACCTGAGGACGCAGGCTCAGAGCCGGTGCTGAGCGTCACGGATTATCAGGTGAACTTTGACGAGGATCTGCTGGAGCACGTCGATTTTCAGCTTATGCCGGGTGAAAAGGCGGCGCTGATCGGCGCCAACGGAACAGGCAAGACGACGCTGGTGCGCGACATACTGCGAAATGACGATCCGGCGATCCATATAGATGAAAATATCAGTTATGCGTGTCTTTCCCAGCTGCAGGAAGAAAGTCTGGAAGAGGAAAAGACTGTGTATGAGATCATGCAGGATGCAGGATTCGTGACGCGCGACGAGGTGCGAAGGTGCCTTGCGAAATACTGTCTGTCTGAGGAATGCATGGATCAGAAAGCGGGACAGCTTTCCGGCGGCGAAAAGAACCTGCTGCAGATCGCTCTGCTGGCGGCTTCAGACGCGCAGCTGCTGATACTGGATGAGCCGACGAGCCATCTGGATCTTTACGCTCAGACCGCGCTGGAAAAGGCGATCGCAGACTATAAGGGAGCTGTGCTGATGGTGACGCATGACTTCTATCTGGCGGCCGGATGCGCGGACTTTATCCTGCTGGTCGAGGACAATACTGTAAGGCGGATGCGAGCCAGGAAGTTCCGAAAAATGGTCTATGACAGGTATTTCGATTCAGCATACCTGGAGACCGACAGGAGAATGCAGGAGCTGGAAGCAGCTATCACTGATGCTTTTAAAAATAACGATCTGACAGCCGTGGACAAGCTCTGCGGACAGCTGGAAGAGCTGAGTCAGGTGAAATAGAGGATATGACGGATATGATGTCGGAGGATGTCTCAGGAAAATATGCAGCGACGAAGCAGCCCTGAAAAGATCTTAGGCAGTGAGTGCCGGCGGGCGTTGCCGGCCGGGTCGGAGGCAGCTGTTGTGTAGGATTTCTCTCCTTTGAAAATTATTGCACAACCGACCTCTCGTCTGTGTGTTTTCCCGTGAATTCTTTTTTCTATTACACAAGAATATGGATGATTTTTACATAAAAACCGCATTTTAATGCGATTTCAGTACTTTTTAGACGATTTCACACAAAACCATGTGCAATATTTTTTTGAAGGATATCATTTCTGCACATATTTGAGCGAGGTTGTGCAATAATTTTTCCGATAGATAAAATATTACACAAATATCATCCGGAACAGACTCTGATCATAAATACTTGGATTCAGCTCCACGGATTTTCGCATCTTTCCCATTGTCATGAAAGATACGACATCTGCAGGAAATTCCCTGGATCCGCCCTCGATAAAAAAATCGGCACGATCTTTCAATACACTTAAAAAAGGGTGGTGCAGCATTAACGATCATAAATCGTTAATGCTACAGCCCCTTTTTTTTTCAGATTTTACCGGCTTTTCAAAACTTCACAATGTCGTTTCATAAACGTTTCATAAAGGGTCCGTAATATATCTTTTGAAGCGATAATAAACTGCTGCATAAGAAATAAAGGAGGGGAATTTTATGAAAAAAGTATTACTCGGTTTTTAACTCCATTTCAATATTCAGATATAGATTGGATAAGGATAAGTAGATTAATTGTGAAGAAAGGGACTTGGTAAAAAAGTGATAAAAAATGCCATAGCATATATTACAAGGAAAAAAAACAGAACTTTTATCATATTTGTTATCTTAACGATACTTCTTTCCTGCCTGTACTCGTGTTTAAGCATAATGAAATCAAGCAACAGCCTGGAAGAGTCTTTATATAAGATTTCTAATTCTTCGTTATCGATAACAAAAAAAGACGGCGGTCATTTCGATATTCACCAGTTTAAGGATATAGAAAAAATAAAAGAAGTTGAAGAAAAAGTTTTTCAGTATAATGGATTGGCAAAACCCATAAAAGCTAAAGTGGTCGATGGAGAACAAAAAATAGAGAGAGATGATTTGCCAGATGAATTTAAAAATGTTCTTTCTCTGGAGGCTGCAAATAAGACTGAAAAAAATACTTTATTCAACAGTGGAGTCTTTACCATTAAAGAAGGCAGGAATATTGAAGAAAATGACAGAAGAAAAATCCTGATACATGAAGATTTTGCAAAAAAAAATAATCTAAAGTTAAATGATGTAATCAGTCTTGAATTGATTGAAATTGGCAACAATGGGCAAAAAAAAGAATGTAAATTTGAAATCGTAGGGATCTTCTCCGGGAAAAAGCAGGAAAAATATACGGGATTATCTTCTGATTTCAGTGAAAACATGGTCTTTGTCGATTATGAGACAAGTCAAGAGGCATTGGGCAGGACAGGAGGTTCTGAAGTTGCCAATAAAATTCTGATGTTTTCAAGCAGTCCTGAAGCCACAGATTCAGCATTGAATAAAATAAAAAGGCTTAAAATCGATTGGTCGGAGTATACCATTGAAAAAGAGACCACTGCGTTTGAAGAAACATTAGAATCAGTAAGGGGTATAAAATATATTATAAGAATAATGACTTGTTCTGTCATGTTGAGTGGAATAGTCGTTCTTTCACTGATATTGATCCTGTGGTTAAGGGAGAGAATTTATGAAATAGGAGTATTATTATCAATTGGCATCAGTAAGATAAAGATCATAACTCAATTTATTCTGGAATTGATATTTATATCTCTGCCATCCATAATATCATCTTTACTCCTGGGCAACTTATTATTAAGTCAAATGGTTGACGGGTTTATCAGTTCTGATGGCTCAGCGGCCATTATCAATAGTTTGCTTGGTAAAAACGATTGGATATTGTGTTTGGAAAATTTGATACAAAGTTATTTCATATTGATAAGTATTATCATTTTGTCAGTGATCGTCGCTTCCACCATGATATTAGTAAAGAAACCAAAAGAAATATTATCAAAAATAAGTTAGGA
>CAKQIZ010000055.1 GCA_934247125.1 uncultured Clostridia bacterium | reverse complement strand
TACCGAACACAGAAGTTAAGCTTCTTAGCGCTGATGATACTTGGCGGGAGACCGCCTGGGAAAGTAGGACGTTGCCGTTTTGGTTAAAAAAGAAGTTCACGAAAGTGAGCTTCTTTTTTTAGCGCAGCGAAGAAATGCAGAGGGCTTTTCTTAAATGATTATTTATGATATCGTATAAGAAAAGTTTTTTATTTTCCTTTTTTATTATCTCAGCACGGGAGGAATATATGCCTAAGTCATCACATCAGAAATTAAAGCTGATATATCTAATGAAAATATTATTGGAAAGAACTGATGAGGCACATAGCATTACTATGCATGAAATAGTAGATGCATTATCGGCATATGGTATAAGTGCTGAAAGAAAAAGTTTATATGATGATATAGAAAATCTACGGATATATGGCTTAGATATAATCGGTGCTCAGAAAGACAGAACATATTCATATTATATTGGGAGCAGACAATTTGAGCTTGCAGAGTTAAAATTGCTGGTGGATTCTGTGCAGGCATCTAAATTTATTACTGAAAAGAAGTCAAATGAATTGATAAAGAAAATCGAGGGACTGGCAAGTAAATATGAAGCATCTCAGCTGCATAGACAGGTGTTTGTATCTGGCAGAGTAAAAACTATGAATGAAAGTATCTATTATAATGTTGACAGGATCCATACGGCGATATCAGAAAATTCGCAGATAGTATTTCAGTATTTTCAGTGGAATGTGGATAAAAAAATGGAGCTTCGTCATGACGGCGCTTTATATGAGGTGAGTCCTTGGTCATTATCATGGGATAATGGGAACTATTATTTGATTGCATATGATAGG
This sequence comes from uncultured Clostridia bacterium, assembly GCA_934247125.1. Classification (GTDB taxonomy): domain Bacteria; phylum Bacillota; class Clostridia; order Peptostreptococcales; family Anaerovoracaceae; genus Lentihominibacter. Next base: position 12,153 of record CAKQIZ010000055.1, on the reverse strand, counting down.
CATGAAGGAATAATCAAGCATTTTAGAGTAGATAAAATGCTGAACATTGAATCAAATGGTAAAGTACGAGAAGGTAAGCAGGTATTTAAGTTGTTTGATATGGCGGCGTATGCCAGAAAAATGTTCGGCATGTATGGCGGAAAAGAAGTATGGGTAAGCATAGAGTGTGATAATTCTTTTGCAGGAATAATGATAGATCGTTTCGGAAAGGAAGTTTCAATGATGCGCTTAGATGGAAAGCGTTTTGTTGTAAATGTTGAAGTGGCAGTAAGCAGGCAATTTCTTGCATGGATCATAGGACTTGGGGAAGGTGTAACGCTTGTGGGTCCGGATAATGTTGTTGAGCTGATGAATAAAGAAATTGACAGACTTATAAATCAGTATAAGAAGTAAAGGATTACAATTTACATTTGCAAGAGATGTTTATTGGACAGCTGATATAGTAATATATAATCGAAGAAAGGCGGAAGAGAGGTTGGAATTATGAAAAATATGTATTTTACAATAACAGGCTGTAATCATTATTTCGGCAATGATTTTATGGAAAAAGACATGGAAGTAAAATTAGAAAAAGATCATGACAATGAGTATGACAAAGAAGCGATACAGGTAAAAATAAAGGCCCTGGGTCAAATCGGTTATGTTGCAAATAGCCCATATACAGTGAAAGGCGAATCTATGAGTGCTGGAAGGTTGTATGATAAAATCGCAGATAAAGCAAATGGTAAGATCCTGTTTAGAATTGAAGGTGGGGCGGTTTGTGAAATTATAAATACCGGGAAGTAGAAAGAAAACGGTATTATTAGCATTATTAATTTAAAAATAGACAATATATAGATCCATTCAGAAGATGTTTAAAACTCTATTATAGAAACTCATCAGAGGGCAGATGTTGCTCGAGAATCTATTATCGATCGGAAATTCATGAAAGTAAGCTTCTTTTTTATGAGAAATCTCGTTTTTAATGGAGTTTCATGAAACGATTTTCATGCAGTTTCAAAATAAAACAGATTCTTTTGAAGGTATTTTCATTATTTCGCTGCAGGTGCAAAGCTTTAGCAGTGGGCATATCTATTGTATGTTGCAAAATGGTAACGTTGTTCCGTGTGTGCAACAAATATTCAGAAAAGGCTAAATTTAGCCTTTTTTTTATTGGTGTAGTTTTATAAAGAAGAATGGGTTGCTCAGAGGCAACGCCGAAAAGAAGGCAGAAAACAAAACTTTCTGTAAAAATCAACGTTTTTCAAGTTGGCACGGCTTTTGCTTTATATAGTGGCATAAAAGATATTAAAGATAAAAGCAGATGGCAGGAAGCATTATGATCAACTACTGCATCAATACTCAAGCTGATGCTTGTCAGGCCGAATGCAAACTTTATAAGGAGGATGAAATGGCAAAGATAGAACCCGAAAAGAGAGCTTCTCTTACAGAAGTAAAAAAAGGAAAAGATGTAACTGAATTAAAGTTCAAAATGTCGATCAACGGCGAAGATATGCATTATCCGGGAGAAATGATCTCAGGATGCAAACTTATGGAAAAGTGCATCGACTGCTGTACAGAGCTCAGCAATATCAGAGACAATGGAGACGGCGGACTGTTTGTCCATACAGAAGGAAACATACTCATGCCGGTACATATGCTCGATGCTGTAGAAATCATAGTATGGCTCATCAAAGAAGGCAAGTCTTCCAGAGTTTACGGATATGAAATGTACAAGACATCAGAATACAATCAGAAGACAGACCGTTCAGAAGTATTCGATGTTCCGGTACTTACAGTTAAGGGCGATGTAGTATTCGTACTTCCTGAACTGAGAAAATAATAAATAAAAACATCACAAACAAAACAACGCACAAAATTTCGAAAGCATACTAAACAGTAAAGAGATTACAAACGCATATATGCGTGTAATACAAGATAAAAGAGGATAATAATAGGAGGAAAGACAATGTCAGAAACTATTAAACAGAAAATCGAAAGAGCAAGAAAAGCATTTGATGAGATTTCAGATTACACTCAGGAACAGGTAGACAAACTGATCTACGAAGCAGGAAAGATCATTTATCAGAATGCTGCTAAGCTGGCAGAAATGGCTGTAAATGAAACAGGTCTTGGTGATGTGAATGAAAAGATCTTAAAGAACGAAGAGACAGGTGCAGTTTTCTGGGAGTACCTGAAGGACAAGAAGTCAGTTGGTATCATCAATCCTGAACCGGATGAAGACGGTCTTATCATGGTAGCTCATCCTGTAGGTGTTATCGCAGCTATCACACCGGCTACAAACCCTACTATCACTCCACTTGGAAACTTCATGCAGGCATTAAAGGGAAAGAACGCAATGATCGTTTCACCTGCTCCACGTGCACAGAAGACTTCATATGAAAGCTGCATGCTCATCAGAGAAGCATTAGTTGCAAACGGCGCTCCTGCAGATCTGCTTCAGTGTCTGGAAGACGTTACTATCCAGAAGTCACAGGAACTCATGGCAGAATGTGATCTGGTAGTTGCAACAGGAAGCATGGGTCTTACAAAGGCAGCATACTCAAGCGGAACTCCAGCATACGGCGTTGGTCCTGGAAACACACCTGTGATACTTGACAGAGGATATGACAAGAAAGCTGCAGCAGAAATGTCAGTAGAATCGATCGCAGGAGACAATGGAATGCTCTGTGACGGGGACAATCTGCTCTTATACCCTGAAGATGAAGAAGCTGAAACATTTGCAGCTTTAAGAGAAGCAGGCATAGCTGTCTTTGAAGATAAAGCAGATATCGACAAGTTCCGTAAAACCATATTTGGAGAAGACGGTGAGCTCAGATCAGGATTAGTAGGCAAGCACGCTTATAAGATCGCTGATGCTGCAGGAATATCTCTTCCAAAGGATGCAACTATCATCGGACTTAAGCTGGATGCAATAGGCAAGGCTGATATCCTCTGCAAAGAGATCATGTCACCTGTAGTTATCCTAAAGTCATATGATACATTTGAAAATGCAGTTGCAATGGCAACTCAGAACATGGTGGAATGCGGCGGCGTAGGTCACACTGCAGGTCTGTTCACAAACGATATGGATCATATCCTTTACGCTGCAGAACGTATTCCGGTAAGTCGTGTTATTGTTAACCAGCCTTCACCTAATGCATGGGGACCTGCTAACAACGGTCTGGCTCCAGCTGTATCAGAAGGATGCGGAACATGGGGAAATAATATCATTTCCGAAAACGTTAACTATACTCACATGCTGAACATCTCAAGGGTAGCTCTTCCATTAGATGTAGAAGTTCCTACTCCGGCAGAAGTTTTCGCAGACAAATAAAAACGAACAGGCGCAAGCTACTTTTTAGCTGTACTTATAGCGCGGAGTGCAGCAGATATATTCAGTCATAAAATAAATACAAAGTAATTTCAACAAACAAACAATACTCCTTTTTAATACTTATAGTCCGCAATTATCAATCTCAGTAATTGCGGACTATAGTTCTATGATAAATCATGTGAGAAACGGAGAAAAAATATGAAAGAACAACTGATATCAAAGATAAAGACGATAGCAGAAAGCGAAAAATTCAAGCAGGATGCTTTTTTCCTGTGCGGAGCAGCGACGGGACATCCTAATCAGGACCTGCTTGATGCATGTGAAGCGTATCTGAAGACGGCTGAGAGCGGAGAAAAAAACGACGATGTGGTAGACAGACTCATCACTGAGCTTAAAAAAGTTATAGCGGCAGGGGGTGAAACCAGAGGAGCGAACAGTATAGAAGTAAACAGTGAATATATAAATGATATACTCAGCAGCAGAGATGCACTGTTGAACGGATAGAGATTTGCAAAGCGGCAGATATTCGGGTAGTTCTGCTGCTTTTTTTGTATATAGGTATTAAGTGTGGTATAATATGTAAATATAAGAATATTGCATTAATTGCATAAGGGGTGGATAGAAACAGCACAGGAGGATTAAATGAAATACAGCGAATTTATCAGAGAAAACTACGAAATGCTTCTGGGTATTGTGGATCACATGCATATAGGCGTCTGGATCACAGATGGAGAAGGTTATGTGCTGATGGTGAATAGTGAATCAGTGAAGACCGGTGGAATGAAACGTGACGAGGTCACAGGAAAGAATATGCGAGAGCTTATAGAAATGGGATATATCATGGAATCGTCGGCTCTGAAAGCGATTTCCAGTAAACGGGAGGAGTCTATAGTTGAAGAAATGGGAGAAGGCGGTTACTGCCTGACTACGAGTCTGCCCGTAATATGTGATGGAGAGATCGACCTTATCATATGCATTGAAAGAGATATAAGTGAAGTTGTAGAACTCAGGAATGCACTTCAGGACCAAAAGGAAGTGACGGCAAAGATAAGAGAGCAGCTGCATCAGGCCCATATAGATGTAGACCAGTACGAAGGCAGGATGATAGCTAACAGCTACAAGATGATAAGAGTAAAGGAAACAGCAGCACATATAGGCAGCCTGGATGCGACGGCAATAATCCTGGGCGAGTCGGGAGCAGGAAAAGAAATGGTCGCTGAGCTGATATACGAATCCAGTCAGCGAATAGATGAGCCATTCATAAAAGTAAACTGTGCCGCGATCCCTGAATCACTGATAGAATCAGAACTGTTCGGATACGAGGGAGGAGCTTTTACAGGAGCAAAGAGCAGCGGACAGAAAGGAATGTTTGAAGAAGCCGACGGCGGAACGATATTCCTGGATGAGATCGGAGAACTTCCTCTGTCCATGCAGTCAAAGCTGCTGCGTGTGCTTGAAAACGGAGAAATAAGGAGAGTCGGAGCGACCGAATCGAAAACTGTAGACGTAAGGATCATTGCGGCGACAAACAGGAACCTCAAGAAAGAAGTAGAAGCCGGGAAATTCCGAGGCGACCTGTACTACAGACTCATGGTCCTTCCGATAGTCATACCGCCGCTCAGAGAGCGAAAAGAAGACATAATCCCGCTTGCAAAGCTGTTTCTGCAGAAATTCAATGAGAAATATCATCTCAAAAAGGAACTGTCAGAAAGTGCATTGAACGAACTGAGTACATATAGCTGGCCGGGAAATGTCCGTGAGCTCAGAAATATGATAGAACGCCTCGTTGTAGGCGGTGAGGGCGAAAGTATAAGTGGTTTTCAGGTAAAGCTGTGCATAATGGGTGTGCAGGACGGAGAAGAGCGAACGTCAGATCTTTACATGGGAAGCGGCACGCTGGATGAACTGATGCACAATTATGAGAAGCAGATAATCCTGGAAGTCATGGAAAAATGCGGAACGATTTCTGCAACAGCAGCAAGGCTGGGTGTAAATAAATCTACTATTTCAAGAAAAGTAAAGGCATATAAGGTGAAAGATGCGGCAGGCGGTGTTATATAGTAATAAATATGTTCCAAAATGGAAACATCGTTGCCGTAGCGCAAACTTTGTAGAAAATTCAGTAAATTCAATGCTTTGACGATGCGAAAAAAACAGAATATTAGGTAAAAAGCACCATTGTTCCCGAACTGCAACAGTGGTGCTTTGTAATATGTTGAAAAATCAAAGAATAGCAGTTGGCATGATTCATGCAATAAATATATGTGCAATTACTTATTTAGATCAGTTTTTAGGCTAGCATGAGATTCGAGGATAAATATGATGCACGGCTTAAAGAAAGAGGAAAGTAGAGGTGGTGAAACTTTATGGATTTAAAGGAATTATGGAGCGGCATTGACTGGCTGATCATAGGACTGTACTTTGCAGGTATACTGCTTGTAGGCATCAGCATGAAAAAGCGCGCAGGAAAAAGTGTTAAAAGTTTCTATGTTGCGTCCAGAAAACTTACAGTGCCTATTCTTATCGGCGTAGGTGCTGCAGGCTGGTATGATTCATGGACTATCGTAGGTCTGGCGGAATGCGGCTGGACTATGGGTATTTCCGTAATACTGGTATTTGTTATCCCGGAAGCTATTTTAAGACTTCCGCTGGCTACGGTCATAGGACCGCATGTAAGAGATCGAATTCCTGACTGGGTAGTTACGGTACCGGATATGATGAAATATCTGTACAGCGGAAAGATCAAGCTCATATCGGCTGTAACTTATATCGCAAACCTTTTATATGACTCGGCACTGCTCTTTGCAATAGCAGAAGTACTGAAACTCGTTTCGGGAATGCCGATGATCGTATCACTGATCGTAGCAGGAGCGGTAATCGCTATATACACTGCACTTTCGGGTCTCTGGGGTCTGGCGGTTACAGACCTGATCCAGTTTGCGATCATGACGGTGGCAGTAGGAACGCTGATGGTGGGTATAATAGTAAAATACGACGGTTTACCTGTTATCTGGGAAAATGTAAGAGCAGTTGATCCTGATCTCCTCACACCGACAGGAAAGCTGAGTGTATGGGAGTCGGTAGCATGGGCTATCTCGGCATGTGCAATGTACTGTGAGGCAGCCTGTTATCAGAGATTCGGATCGGCAAGGTCCGGTGACGATATCAAAACTGCATATTCCATCATGCTGGCAATGGGCGTAACGTTCAGTACGGCTATGGTAATAGCAGGAATGGCAGCACTGGCATTCTTCGGAGATGCAGCTTCACCGGCATCAGGATTCTGGTCGATGGTATTCACAGTTCTCCCTGTAGGATTCAGAGGACTGTTTGTAGCAGCATTATGTGCAGCAGTAATGTCAACGGTATCTTCAGACTGGCTGCTCTTCGCGACATGTGCTGTGAATGATATTTACAGAGGGTTTATCAATAAAGGACTTTCGGAACAGAAGACTCTGTTTGGCATGAGAATAATGGTAGGAGTATTCGGAGCACTGTGCGTAGTGGGAACGATATTCTGGGCAGACGGAATAGCAAATGCATGGTACTATCTTGGAGGATTCCTGTTCTCGATGTTCTTCATTCCGATCGTGGCAGGTCTGTTCTACAAGAAGAAGACCACGCCTGCAGCTATGACATGTATAGTGTATTCAGCTATAATGTATGTGCTGTGGGAGTTCGTTCTCGGATGTCCGTGGGAACTGCCTACAAGTATCGTAGTATCAGTATCCGGAGCTATCCTGTACTTCATTATATGCAATGCTACATATAAGAAGGATGGAGGATCGCTGGAGAGCAATTCAGTATCGGAGGTGTAAAGATGAAGGAGAAAAAAACAAATAAAGCTGCAGTGATATCGCTTGTAATATTGTTTGTACTCAGTGCGATCTACCTTATCACACCGATGATCGGCGGATACAACTGGTACGGATGGATACTTGCGATACTTAATCTGATCGCAGGACCTGCAGTACTGATCGCTTATCTTCTCGAAGTGCGCAAGGGCGTATTCCGTGACGACAGCGAGGAAACAGAAGAATAAAAGGCTGAAATATTTGACAGTTATTACTTGTATGAGCGGCGGGAGGGCCGTGCGGGGCGCTACCTGCCGCTCAGGCAGCCATTGTGTATGCTGGATCTGAACAGCAAAAATATCATCGGGAGGTCATACTTATGAAAAGATTAGAAGACCATATGAGCAGTAAATCTAAGAAGCCGGCAGTCAGAGCTTTTGCAAAACCCGGCAGAGACAAGGTCTTTGTCACTGAGACGGTTCACAGCAAGGAAGCTGCGATAAATGCTAAAATGCGTTCAGTGGAGCCGAAGCTTCTGGGAGTGAAACTTGTGAACTACAGACAGACAGGAATGCGTAGGGTATGGGTTCCGTGCTATTTCATGATCTATGATTTTAATGTAAAGCGCAATGTGTTTTTCAATAAGTCCAAGGTGTTCGACAAAAGCGGGACCGTGGGAGTCGTATATGACGCAAATGAAATGCATGCTTCACATTATGACATTATGACTGATGGAGAAATCCCTATGGAGGAGAAGTCATTAAGTGCGATGGAAGGAAACATTCTGCCGGATGGAGGCAGTCTCGAACAGATCCTTGAGGATGCGGAGTATTCAATCAGGAGACAGATCCTGTTCAAAGCATACAAGACGATGGATAGTGAATTAACCAGAGTTAAGCTGGTCAAATTTTACAGAGAAGCATGGGAGCTTGAAATGATGTATAAGGACAGGAGCTATACAAAATACGCATATCTCGACGACTATGGCGTGACCAATGAGCGTGCGAGAGGGCTCAATACAAGATTGTCCATGTAGATAAGTGATCCGGTATGTCCGGACAGAAGCAAGCTGGAAAGAGTAACTTTAGGAGGTTTTATTATGATTGGTAACTTTGGATTTTTCCTTCCGACTCAGATAATGTTCGGAAGAGGTGTTGTTAAAGAAGTAGGTCAGGAAATCAAGGCAAGAGGTCTGAAAAAGCCGATGCTGGTAACTGATGCAGGAATAATCAAGATCGGTCTGGCAGATCAGATCAAGGGGTACATAGAAGAAGCCGGATTCGAATGTATGCTGTTTGACGGCATCGTGCCTAATCCACGTGACTATGATTGTGACAAAGGCGCAAAGATCGCAGCTGACGCCGGTGCAGACGTGCTTGTCGCCGTGGGTGGAGGAAGTGCTATGGATACTGCAAAGGCAATGGCTACAGTCATGACTAACGGCAAAACGTCAAGAGACTGGATCGATGTTGAGCTGGATGTACAGAGCGTACCTGTAATATGCATACCAACAACATGCGGAACAGGAAGCGAAGTCACATTCAATGCAGTTATCAGCAATACAGAAACACATCTCAAAGGAAATATCTTTGACCCTAAGTGTGCTCCGATACTTGCTCTGGTAGATCCTGACATGATCAACGGGCTGCCTGGTTCACTGATCTCATCAACAGGTATAGATGCGCTTACACATGCTGTTGAAGCATACGTTTCGACAGTTGCTACACCGATGACAGATGCTATCGCTATCTATGCTGTAAAGCTGATAGGTGAAAATATCGTAAAGGCTGCAAATGACAGAGATGCAGATGCTATGGAAGCTGTTATGCTTGCGTCGATGATGGCAGGTGTTGCTTTCGGAAATGCTGACACAGCTGCTGTACACTGTATCGCTGAATGCTTCGGCGGATTCTATGATATCCCGCATGGTGTAACTAATTCGATGTTCCTTGCAGATGTAAGTGAATTCAGTATTCCGGGAAACCCTAAGAAATATGCAGATGTTGCAAAAGCTCTGGGCGTTGATACAGACGGCAAGACAGACGAGGAAGCTGCTCTGGCAGGAGTACAGGTAATAAGAGATATATGCAAAGAGCTCAATATACCGAAGCTCAGCTCATTTGAAGTGATAGATCCTAAAGATTTCGAGTATCTTGCAGAAGCTTCATCGAAGCATGTATGCAATCCTTCGAATCCTATCGAAGCTACGAAAGAACAGTACCTTGAGATTTTCAAAAAGGTATATAATGCATAAGGAACATGGAACAAAACTTGTTAATGATAACCTTGATGTGGATCTATGCTCGTAGATCCCGCAGGACGGGGCTGCAGTGCGGAAAGTCTGGATTCATCAGACACCGGGCTGCAGGCCTGTTTTGTTTTTTGAAAAGGTATGCAGCAGTGCAGCAAGCTTCTGTTTGTATGAAAACAGCACCGCTTTGATTAACGGTGCTGTGGATCAGTATATCAGTGTTCGAAAGTGACTGTGTCACTGCCGAGCATTTCATTAGTGCTTCTGTCGTAGAGCTTGAATGTGAGTTTGCCTTCTTTTCCGAATATCGGCATCGGATACTGGAATCTGGCTGTTATCACTGAGCCGCTTTTCCATGTGGAGTCGAGATCGAATATATGACTCTGACCGCTCGGCCATGTGACTTCATAGTACAGCATGATCTGTTCGGACGGCTCTCCGCCGCTGAGTGTCGCGTGGAAATAAACCGTGTCTTTTCTGCTTACTGTGCTGACATCTGTGGAATTGTCGGTTTCAGAAGTATTGGCCACTATAGATACATGCCATGCGTAATATTCATCGTATATTTCCTGTATGCCGGAATATTTGACTGCCATCAGGTCGGACATGTATTCTTCGACTTTTGCTGTTCTGTCATCTTTATATGCTTTCACATAAGTGAACTTAGTCAGGTTGATCTTTGCCTGCACATCTTCGTTATCCTTGAGATCGGCTGCGACGTAGTATGTGCTCAGTGCCTTTTCGTATTCACCGTTGTTCAGGTGCTGGTCGCCGATAGCTATGTAGCAGTCCCATATCTTGTCGTGAAGTGACTGGTCGTCTTTAAGACCGATCGCTATGTTGTAAGTATCTATCGCCTTATTGTATTCACCTTTTTTAAAATACCGGTCAGCCATGCTGCAGTAGCATTCCCATATGAGGTCTTTGCAGTCCTTATAGTCGCCGAGGGCTTTGTATTTCTCGATAGCTTTTTCATATTTGCCTTTTGCCTGAAGCTGCTGTGCGTCCTGATACTGCATTGCCGGTGCGGCCATATAATAGTAGATGGCAGTTCCGCAGCCGCCTATAAGTATCATGCATGCAACTATAGCGATTATTATCTTGGTCCTGAAGCTTACCCGTTTTTTGCCGTCAGGCTTTGCAGGCGTTTTTTTCTTTGGCGCAGGAACGGGTACTATAGCATTTGATTCAGATTTATTCTGCCCTTTTTTTTGTGTATTGACGGCAGCTGCTTCTGTCTGCTTATTGGTGTCGTCTGATGTGGCGGCTCGTGCAGGTGATGAAGCACTTTCATCAGTTTCCGGAATTTCGCTGTCAGTATCACTGTCGCTGATGTTATCATTTTCACCGTTATCCGGGGTATCGATCGTGTCGGTATCAGTGCTTTCAGCTGTATCCTCGTTTTCTGCAGCATCTTCAGAAGGATCATATACCTTGACCTCGACTTCGTTCTGTTCTTCCGGCAGATCGTGTTCTTCTGTAGCCGAGTCGTCAGTTTCGATCGGAACTACGGTCAGTACGTCATCGCCTGCAGCTTCGCGCTGCCTGCGGCGGTTTTCCTTGTCGGCCTGCTGCTTTTCTTCCTGATCGATCTTTTCCTTTGTGGCCTTGCTGAGCTTTTTATTCAGCTTGCCGGGCGCTCCTGCAGGCTTATGCAGTATGAACAGTGATCTGAGAAGCTCTCTTTCCAGACCACAGCTTTTACAGCGATCTCCTTTATTGATATGACCGCAGCTGCACGACCAGTAGTCTCCGAATTCTTCAAACCAGTATTTCGGCTTGGTAGGTGCTGATGCGAACTGTTCGATGATATCTTCGTAAATATCGTCATCAGGAGTGAGGGGGCGTGGCTCATAAACCTGAGTCACTTTCTCGTCGGATGCTTTGTTCTGGGCATCAGCTATGTCTTTAAGATCTACGGCTTTACGCGTTTCCTTACTGGCGATATCGCTGTCTTTCTGAGGAACTCCGGAATCATCATCCGGGATGCCGCTGTTCTCAGCGGCATCTTCAGTATCCGGGGAAAGCAGTATCAGAGTCCTTGTATCAAATTCTTTTTCGTGTTTCCATCCCTTGATCTTTTTCAACGTTTAGTGCTCCCTAAATTATCAAATATATATAGCAGACAAGCTCACCGCAATCCGCTTCATAAACACTGTCTTGCGGCAACGCCGCATATTATCATAGCGTATTATAGCAGACAAGCTTGTCGCAGTCTGCTTCAATGAACGCATCATTGCGGCAACGCCGCATATTATCATAGCGTTCATTATAACAGTAAATCGCCATTATAACAAGTCTGCAGATGTGTTTTGCGCTGCGGATGCAGATGTGTTTTGCAGGATGCAGCCGGAGCTGGATGATGCAGTTACGACGTAGAGATTACGATTGATTTTTATAAGTATAACAAAATTTCATATGCAGCGTGCCGGAAAAGCGAAGCCGACCGAATCCGGGAATGATTTAAAAAATTCATCCTGAATGCCCTGATTGTTATAATAAAATGTTATAGCACACATGACAGAAGATAAGTGTTTTTATTACAGCAAATTTGTTATAATTACCGGGGAAAAAGACAGGGCAAAAGTGTTCTGTATGCAGAATGCAGATTTTCAAGAATACTCACATTTATATTGGAATTTCAACGATTCTAAAGATACCGCATATGTATTGTATAATTTTTAGTACAGTATATTGTATAATTTTCAGTACACAGTTGACAAAGATGCTTTATTGATGTAAAGTTTATAATAGTATGCTGTATTTTGAAGAGTTGATTACTTGTGGCACAG
>CAKQIZ010000054.1 GCA_934247125.1 uncultured Clostridia bacterium | reverse complement strand
AGATAGTCGCCTTCGAATGCGTGGCGCAGCAGGTATTTGCCCTTGCCGTAGATGTTCATCTTCTTTGCAGGGTCTACAGCCAGCACGTATTTTACGAAGTCGATATCGCCGAACGGAACGCGCGCTTCCAGCGAATTTACAGAGATACAGCGGTCTGCGCGGAGCACGTCGTACATGTGAAGCTCGCGGATGCGTTTTTCGGATTCTTTCTGGAATTCTTCTGCAGAAGGTGCGAAATCGGTGTATTTGTAGCCGAAAAGCTCGTCAGATATCTCGCCTGTGAGCAGCACGCGTATGTCAGTGTTCTCGTGTATCCACCTGCAGAGCAGGTACATGCCCATGCTGGCTCTGACAGTAGTTATGTCGTATGTGCCAAGTATGCTGATGAGTTCTTCCAGTGAGTCGAGCACCTGCTTCTTCGTCATGATCACCTCGGTGTGGTCGCTGCCGATATAATCGGCGACCTGCTTCGCGTATTTCAGATCGATAGCGTCTTCGCTCATGCCTATCGCAAAAGTGCGTATCGGCGTGCTGCTTTCTCTGGCGGCTATGGCGCATACGAGTGATGAATCCAGGCCGCCTGAGAGCAGGAATCCGACCCTGGCGTCGGCGATCAGCCTCTTGCCGACTCCGGCAGTGAGCTTTTCACGTATCTTCCGGCAGACTGTTTCGGTATCGTCAGTGATGATGCTGCCGACTTTCGCGATATCACAGTAGCATATGAATTCTCCGTCTTTGTAGTAATGCCCCGGCGGGAACGGTCTGATGCGGGCGCACAGACCTGTGAGGTTTTTCGGTTCGCTTGCAAATACGATGATCCCGCGGCTGTCGTGACCATAATAGAGCGGGCGGATGCCGATCGGGTCTCTGGCAGCGATATAGCTGTCTGTTTCGGCGTCATATATTATCATCGCGAATTCGGCGTCGAGCATCGCGAACATGTCAGTACCGTATTCTCGGTACATGGGGAGAAGGATCTCGCAGTCGGAACCGCTTGCAAATTCGTACTTTGCGGAGAGTTCGGCCTTTAACTTTTCGAATCCGTAGATCTCACCGTTGCATACGGCATAGCTGCCGTCGAGCTCGAACGGCTGCATACCTTCGGGTGTCAGTCCCATGATCGCCAGACGGTGAAAGGCCAGCAGACCGTTTCCGGTGTCTGTGATGCGGCTGTCGTCGGGACCTCTTGATATAGTCTTGTCAAATCCTTCTATGAATCCATGTATTGCGGTGCAGGGACCGCAGTAGCCCATGATAGAACACATTGTTATTCCTCCTTTACCTTACTCCGAAGAGCAGTCTGTCATATGTAGGGAACGGCCAGTATTCACTGGCTGTCAGCGTTTCCGCTTCATCGCAGACAACGCGCAGCTCGGCCATTTTCTGAAGTATCACGTCGCGTATCATGTACGCTGATTCTGTTATATCGCTGACTGCTCTGACCTTGATGATCGCTGATTCGAGTGCGGATGTAGCTTCGTCGATCTCGTCTGCAAGCCCGGAAAGCCTTGCGATGAGCTTCTGCTCGTATCTGCAGGAAAGACCCGGGACTGCGGCTGTCTTGGACAGGCATGTGTCTGCGATGCTCTTTGCATATTTTTCAACGGCCGGCAGTATTTCTTTTCGCGACATGTCAGTCATGGAAAGTGCTTCGATGTTGATAGTCTTGCAGTAGTTGTCGAGCGATATCTCGTACCGCGCCTGCAGCTCGGTCTCTGAGAAGACTTTGTGCGCTGTGAGCATGTCCACGTTTTTCTTTTTCAGCAGGGCAGGCAGTGCGTCAGGTGTGGTCCTGAGATTGAGCAGTCCGCGTTTTTCGGTAGCCTCTCTGATCCATGCATCGTCGTAGCCGTTACCGTTGAATATGATGCGCTTGTGATCACGGATGGTCTTCTTTATCATGCTGTTTAGCATGGTCTCGAAATCATCGGCCTTTTCGAGGCGGTCTGCATATATCCTCAGTGATTCGGCAACTGCCGTGTTGAACACGATGTTTGCGCATGATATGCTGCTTGCTGAGCCCAGCATACGGAATTCGAACTTGTCTCCTGTAAAGGCGAACGGCGATGTCCTGTTGCGGTCCGTGATGTCTCTCGTGAATTTCGGGAGCACGTGGACGCCGAGCTTCATCACTGTTTTTTCGGATGCGCTGTATGGCTCATCCTTTTCGATGGCATCGAGTACGGCGGTCAGCTCGTCTCCGAGGAATATGGAAATCACTGCAGGCGGCGCTTCATTTGCTCCCAGTCGGTGGTCATTGCCGGCAGTCGCTACTGAAAGTCTGAGCAGATCCTGATAATCGTCCACTGCTTTGATGACTGCGCAGAGGAAGAGCAGGAACTGTGCATTTTCATAAGGTGTTTCGCCGGTAGTCAGGAGGTTGACTCCGGTATCCGTCGTCATCGACCAGTTGTTGTGTTTGCCGCTGCCGTTCACTCCGGCAAACGGTTTTTCGTGGAGGAGGCATACGAGATCGTGTTCGGCGGCCACCTTCTGCATTATCTCCATAGTCAGCTGGTTGTGATCTGTTGCGATGTTGGTGGTTCTGTATATCGGTGCGAGCTCGTGCTGAGACGGTGCGACTTCATTGTGCTCTGTCTTCGCAAGTATGCCGAGTTTCCAGAGCTCTTTGTTGAGATCTGCCATATATGCGGATACTCTCGGCTTTATCACTCCGAAATAGTGATCGTTCTTTTCCTGGCCTTTCGGCGGCTTTGCACCGAAAAGCGTCCTGCCTGTGAACATCAGGTCTTTACGCTGCTCGTACATTTCTCTGTCGATGAGAAAATATTCCTGTTCCGGTCCTACCGATGTGCGGACGCATTTTACTTCTGTATTGCCGAAAAGGCGCAGTATGCGCAATGCCTGTCTGTTCAGTGCTTCCATGGAACGCAGCAGCGGGGTCTTCTGGTCGAGCGCTTCGCCGCCGTATGAACAGAATGCCGTCGGTATGCAGAGCGTATTGTCCTTGATGAATGCGTACGATGTCGGATCCCATGCGGTGTAGCCTCGTGCTTCGAATGTAGTCCTCAGACCTCCCGACGGGAATGAGGATGCGTCAGGTTCACCCTTGATCAGCTCTTTGCCCGAAAACTCCATGATGACACGTCCGTCAGGGGCGGGGGCGATGAAGCTGTCGTGCTTTTCCGCAGTGATGCCTGTGAGAGGCTGGAACCAGTGTGTAAAGTGTGTCGCGCCGTGACTTATTGCCCAGTCTTTCATAGCGTCGGCGACTGCGTTGGCTACATCGTTGTTGAGACTTGCGTTTTCATCTATGGTTTTTTTCAGCGATGCATAGATATCGGCTGAAAGTGTTGCTTT
This sequence comes from uncultured Clostridia bacterium, assembly GCA_934247125.1. Classification (GTDB taxonomy): domain Bacteria; phylum Bacillota; class Clostridia; order Peptostreptococcales; family Anaerovoracaceae; genus Lentihominibacter. The sequence continues at coordinate 9,918 of CAKQIZ010000054.1, read as the reverse complement.
CATTACTCTGTCGTCAAAGACACAACTTCCGAAGTATTCTGTTACTTTACTCATGATCTTTACCTTTCCTTTCCGGTGATCTGTCCTCAAAAAGCAAATGAGGCAGTGACGTCTTGAATACTCATGATCCAGGACACCATTGCCTCATTTACTAAAAAAATGTCAAATATATCAGGCTTCCCTGCGAAAGGGAACAGGCAGTGCGAAATTTTTAAAGAGGTTTGTTAAGAGTGCACTGCACATAAAAAGGCGTCAGAGTGTTTTCTCTGAGACGCCTTTGCCTTCATGAGTCGTTATTATACTCGCATTTTTAAAATAATCAAGTGGTTTTTTGAAAAAAATAAAATTTTTTCGAAAATATCGTCAGGCGTATGCCGGCATATACAGTGTCAGCATGCATAATAAAATGAACAATGAAATGTCGAAAAAGCGACAAAAAAGTTGACAGGATGAACGGCTCGGGGATATAATAAAGAATCAACGGGCAAAGGCGTTCGTACGGATCGAGTAAGGAAGAGGAGGATTCCTTATTTGTTTGTGTCGGCCTTTGTTTTTTTGTTTTACCGGAAAGGCAGGAGAGAGGAAATGATGTATTCGAAGGATGAAGTGATGCAGTTTGTCGAAGAAGAGGATGTAAAGTTCATTCGTATGGCATTCTGCGATATTTACGGCAGACAGAAAAATATTTCGATCATGCCGAAAGAGCTTGAACGCGCATTTGGATACGGTATTGCCATCGATGCTTCGGCTGTCGGCGGCTTTGGAGGCGAGGTGTATTCCGATCTGCTGCTTCGTCCGGATTCATCGACTCTGTCATTCCTTCCATGGAGACCGGAGCATGGCAAGGTAGTGCGCATGTTCTGCAACGTGATGAGGCCTGACGGGAACGCTTTCGAAGCAGATACGAGAAGGATACTCAGAGAGGCGGTTTCTGCTGCGGAAAGTGAAGGCATTTCATTTGCCTTCGGATCGGAGATGGAGTTTTACCTTTTCAACAGAGATGAAAACGGCAGGCCTTCAGATGTACCGTATGACGAGGCGGGATATATGGATATAGCTCCGGAGGACAAGGGTGAGAACGTAAGGCGCGAGATATGTCTGACGCTCGAGCAGATGGGCATAAGGCCGGAAAGCTCTCATCATGAGGAGGGACCGGGGCAGAACGAGATAGATTTCAGATATGCAGAGCCTGTAAAGGCTGCAGATGACGCGGTCACTTTCCATTCGGTCGTGAATTCGATAGCGACGCTGAACGGCATATATGCGGATTTCTCACCAAAGCCGATAAAAGGCAGACCCGGGAACGGCATGCACATAAACTTCTCCGCAAAGTGCAGCACGGGTAAAGACGTGCTCCCGCATGTTATAGCAGGCATACTTGCGCATATTTCCGAGATGACGGTATTTCTGAACACTGTAGATGATTCGTATGAAAGACTGGGATCGGATAAGGCTCCGCAGTATATATCGTGGTCCAGCGAAAACAGATCGCAGCTTATAAGGATACCTGCGGCTTTTGGCGAGTACAGACGCGCTGAGCTGAGATCGCCTGACCCTGTGTGCAATCCGTATCTGGCATATGCGCTGCTGATATACGCAGGGCTTGACGGGATCAGGAACGGATATGATCTGCCGCAGCCTGCGGACATAAATCTGTATACAGCGCCTGCAGAAGTGACGGCAGGGTACGAAAGGCTGCCGGAAAAGCTGGAGGATGCCAGGAAGCTTGCGATGAACAGCGATTTCATCGCCTCAGTGCTTCCGGATATGCTGATAGAGCACTACACGAGGTGAAAAATGGCAGAGGATATCAGGAGCTGTAAAAGCGCAAAGCACAGGACAAGGCACAATGTGTCTTTTGGATAAATCATCACATCGTTTCAAAGGAAAGGGGGAAAAAGCAGATGGATCTTATGGAACACAGCTACAGCGTGCTTATCGTATCATCTTCCGCAAAATTCAATGATTCATTGATGAAGCTTCTCCCTGAAACGCGTTACGGGCAGGTGATAACTGTGGGGGATGTAGCCACTGCGAGAAGATACATGCTCGAGAGGAGTTTTGATATCGTTGTCATAAATACTCCGCTGCCAGACGATTTCGGAACGGAGCTGGCTCTCGACATATGTGAGAGCACAGGGACCGGCGTGCTGTTTTTTGTAAGATCAGAGATTTATAACGATGTGAACGCGCGCGTTTCTCCGCACGGCGTGCTGGCGGTGTCAAAGCCTGCGCCTGTCACAGTGATAAACCAGTCGCTGATGATACTCTGCGGCATGAGGGAGCGGCTGAGGCGCATGGAAAAAAAGACTGCGTCTATCGAAGAAAAGATGGAGGAGATCCGCATCGTTAATCGTGCAAAGCTTCTTCTGATAGAGCAGCTCAAGATGACGGAAAAAGAGGCGCACCGCTACATAGAAAAGCATGCCATGGACAGATGCGTCACGAGGCGTGATATAGCAGAAAAGATAATTTCGATATACAAGTAGGATGCCGGCGGTCCGGGAACTGTCAAACACGTAAACCGCCGCAGTGCAAAAACAACGGAGGATTTTTAGATGAGCGAGAACATACATGAGGAATGTGGCGTCTTCGGGGTATATGCCAGGGAGCCGTCAGACGTTGCAGGCATAGCATATTACGGGCTTTATGCACTTCAGCACAGAGGGCAGGAAAGCTGCGGCATAGTCGTCAATGACGACGGCGTATTCACTTCGCACAAAGATCTCGGGCTTGTGAACGAAGTGTTTTCAAAGGATGCACTGCAGAACTTTCCGCATGGAAAGATGGTCGTCGGACATGTCAGATACGGCACGACAGGCGCTGCCAGCCGGTCGAACTGCCAGCCGATAGAGGTGAATCACCAGAAGGGGAAGATGGCGCTGGCACATAACGGCAACCTCAGTAATGCATTCGAGCTCAGAAGCGAGCTTGAACTGAACGGAGCGATTTTTCATACGACGAGCGATACGGAGATAATCGCATATATCGTCACGCAGGAAAGGCTAAAGACTCCGTCTATAGAGAAGGCGCTGAGCAGTGCTGTGGAAAGACTGGACGGAGCGTATTCTCTGGTGCTCATGTCTGCTGCGAAACTGATAGCAGCGAGGGATCCGTATGGATTTAGACCTCTTTGCTACGGTATCATGCCTGACGGTACATACGTCGTGGCGTCGGAAAGCTGCGCGCTGGCTTCTGTAGGGGCAAAGTTCGAGCGTGATGTGCTGCCGGGGGAGATACTGGTCTTTGATGACAGCGGCGTGAGGTCGGATCGTACTCACTGTGGAAAGAAAGAACGCCGCATATGCGTGTTCGAATATATATATTTTGCAAGACCTGATTCGGTGATCGATCAGGTGTCGGTACATGAAGCCAGAAAGCATGCGGGCAGGATCCTCGCCAGGACTCATCCTGCGGATGTCGATGTGGTAGTCGGTGTGCCTGATTCGGGAATAGACGCGGCTCTGGGTTATTCTCAGGAATCAGGTGTGTCGTATGGTATGGGCTTTATAAAAAACAAGTACATAGGCAGGACTTTCATATCGCCGGGTCAGGACAGCAGGCTCGATAAGGTGAGGATAAAACTGAATCCCATACGCGAGGAGGTCGCAGGCAAAAGAGTCATGATAATAGATGATTCGATAGTGAGAGGCACGACGAGCGGACAGATAGTGAAGCTGCTGAGGGATGCCGGTGCGGCAGAGGTGCACATGAGGATATCGGCACCGCCATTCATGAATCCGTGCTACTACGGGACTGACATAGATTCGAGGGAGAATCTGATAGCATGTCATCATTCTGTCAATGAGATAGCTGGGATCATCGGAGCTGACAGTCTGGGGTTCCTGCCGGAAGAAGAACTTCGTTCGCTGGCAGGATGTGATGAATACTGTCACGCATGTTTCAGCGGCGAGTATCCGACTGCGATACCTGTGTGCACACAGAAGGACAGATTCGAAGCGAAGCTTTCCGATAAGGATAAGCGTCTGGGATCGCAGGACAAAAAGTAAACAAGAAAAGGCGAAGCAGAGCGCTCGTACATCGAAAGCCTGCGCGATCAATGATTTGGAAATCACCTTGTAAAGGTCGGGTTTTAAATATATAATAATAAAATCGTTTAAAATCAAAGCGGTATTACAGAGTAATATCGATCAGGAGGGATCAGAGCCGGATCATGGTCGAAAAAGAAATCATTGAATTCATGCCGGGAACATCGGCAGCAGTCAGAGCGTATAGTGTTAAAAAGTACGAGCCTCATTATCATGATGAATATATAGAACTTCTGTTTGTTCTTGATGGTTATATTGATTTGTTTTCTTCGTATGACAGATTTCATATGGAAAAGACAGATTTTACGGTTATAAACCGTGGTGATATACATTATATAAACAGCGAAGAAGGAGCGCTTGTGGTGTCGCTGTATCTGGATTTTGGGTGCTACAGGGGAAAATATGAGTATCTGGATTATATTTTCTTTGAATGTGAGAGCTTTAATGCCAATAGTGTACAGCTAAAGTATAATGCAGAAGTCAGAAAACTGGTGGCTGGTATGATACTGGACTTTTCAGAAGAAATTCCGGATGCGGACAGGATCAATGAGAAAGCAGCGATGCTTATGGATATATTTATAAGCAGATATGATTTCGTGCACTATAACAACGGCCGGGAACTTCCGGCGGATCAGATGCAGCGGTATTACAGACTTATAAAGGAAATAGAAACCAATTACAGTGAAAAACTTGACATGGATCACCTTGCTCAGCAGGAATTTATAGGCAGGAATTATGTCTCTCAGTTCTGGAAAAAAGCAACGAGCATGAATCTTACAGATTACATTACATCAGTAAGGTCTGAAAGATCTGAGAAAATGATGCTTACAAGCGATAAAAGCATCAGTGAGATATCTTTCAGCTGCGGTTTTTCTGATCCGAAATATATATACAAAGGATTTAGAAAATGGTATGGGAGGACGCCGTCTGAACATAAAAAACTTTATAAAAAATACAAACAGGAGGGCAGTGATAAACAGGAGTACAGCATGTCAGAATTCATAGAAAAATTCGGACGCGCTCTCGTGCTTTCAAATATGGATGAGGCGAATGTATCTTTGATGAAAGCTGCACATGCCGGTGAAAGCTGGAGAAAAAAGTTTGAAAGACAGATAAGCAAATTCAGAGGCAGTAAGATGAAAACGCAGATGTTTATCGAAAGCCAGCGTGAGTCAGGTGCTTGTGATATATGCATACCGTTGTTTGATGAAGATTCGGTAGCGATAAATGAAGATGAAGTGCTCTTTGATACAGAATTTGCAAAGAAAGTGGTGTATGCTGTAAAGGAAATGAAGAATACACTGTGCATCGAGGTGACTTTGGGAAAGCGAACTGCAGATGAATGGAGAAGTCTGGCTGAAAGTTTTGCAGCTGCAGTAAAAACAGAAGGGATGACAGAATTCTTTTCAAGATGCCGATTTATTGTATATTTTGATGAATTTGATAAAACGGCAGAGGCAAAGGAACTGGCAGACAGATTATCAGAGGTTACGGGCTGCAGGAATGTAAGGATAGCATTAAGATTCGATTGATAAAAACAGCAGTCAAAAAATTAACCAATTGACAATTTTGCGAAAATTCTATATAAAAAAGGCAAGGACTCTTTCTTGAAGAACGATCGAAAAAGAGTCATTGCCTTTTTTATCACATGAAACCAGGGAAAGATCCTTACTTTTTCACAAGAAAAAGACAGCAATGCGAGCGATTGAGAATAAATACTTTTTTCATTAATATTTTTATATAGCAAAGGATCACATAAGGTCGGCGGAAGATGCCGTTATAAAAAGTGAAAGGATGTCATATCATGAAAAAAGTAGTTGTCATAGGTACAGGTGCACAGGGCACAACGGTTGCAAAGAGACTTGACGAAGAGCCGTCAGTAGGAGAAATAATATGTGCGGACTATAACAGAGATGCAGTGGATGAGCTTGCCGGAAGTCTTAAAAAAGCTGCAGGTGTGAAATGCGACGCTGGAGATGTGGGCAGTATAGTGGAATGTGCGCATGGCGCGGATCTTATCGTGAATGCGCTGCCTCTGGAATTCGGTAAAAATGTACTCGATGCGGCACTGGAAGTAAAGGCAGATTATCAGGATTTCGCTGCATCTACGGCTTTCGATGAACCGGAAGGCATGGGATGGGTGAGAGGAATGAAATACCAGTTTGACGTCTACGGTCCTAAGTTCAGAGATATCGGCAGACTGGCGATAATCGGCACGGGATCGGCGCCGGGACTCATATGCTGCGCGACAAGAGATGCGATGAAGTATCTCGATACGTGCGATACGATCTACAACATAGTATGGGAAGGCGTTGAAAGTAAACGGTTTCAGCCGTTCTGGTGGTCTCCGGAGACAGCGATACAGGATATGCAGCAGAAGCCTTACATATTTGAGGACGGCAGGATATTCGAGGGCGAACCGTTTGAGGATCCGGTCACCAGAAAATATGACTATATGAGCCGAGAGGTGACTTTCCTCAACCACTGCCATGACGAGCCGGTGCAGTACGGTCTGAACGCAGAGAAGTATTTCAAAGGCTGCAGGAACGCATATTTCAAATATGCCGGGATCGGGATGGACTTTGCGTATCCTCTTTACAGAGCAGGCCTGCTCAGCCATGAAGAGATAAACGTGAAAGGGCACGCAGTCGCACCTTTTGATGTGATAGTATCATGTATGCCGCAGCCGCCGCGATTCAGCAGTGAGATAAAACAGATACTGGATGAAGGACTGGTAAGCGATGAAGGCTGCATGACAGTCGAGGCTTATGGCGAAAAAGACGGCAGGCGTATACTCGTCGAAAATCACGTGATGGCTCCGGGCTTTGCAGAATCATTCAGAAAAGCCGGTATGACAGGAGAAATGTATCTGACGGGACAGGGAGGTTTTCTTTTCTCTAAGATGTTCATAAACGGCGATTTTGATATGACCGGGCTGATATCATCAGATATGCTGCCGCAGGAGAGTGTGGATAAATATTTCGGATATGCAGAAGAACTGGGGATCACACTTGAAACAAAAATAAAAGAGTTATAGAAAATCAGGCGAGTTCAGAAATGTACGGAGCCGGGAACTTTTGCTGTATGGAGTTTGATCACTTTTGCTCCTGTATGGTGTATATGGGGCAAAAGTAGTATTTACAGGAGGTGTAATTATGAGTGAAGCGCGAGTCCAGGGGGTCGCTGGTCTAAAGAAACATGATATAAAGGTTTCAGGCATCGTGTTCATGCTGTACTGTCTCGTCGCTGCAGGCGCATTCGGCATAGAGGAAATGATCCCGGAGGCAGGACCGGGCATGACTCTGCTGCTCCTTGCGGTATTTCCGATAGTATGGGCATATCCTATAAGCAATCTGGTCGCCGAATGCGGCTCACTGATGCCGTCGGAGGGCGGCGTGTACGTGTGGGTCAGGGAGGCCTTCGGAGAATTCTGGGGATTTCAGGCAGGATGGTGGGGAACTGTCTCCACTTATATAACGAATGGCGTTTATGTCGCACTGGTATCAGGGTATGTAAGCCAGATGATCCCGATGTCGCCGGTCGCTGTGCAGGTGCTGAAGATCGGGATGATCCTGATTTTTACGATCGTGAATCTGCTGGGGCTGAAAGAAGTCGGCAAGGTGAGCACTGCGCTTTCCATAATGATAATCCTGGCATTTGCACTTGTGGCAGCTGTAGGATTCATAAACTGGAACACGAATCCGGTAGAACCGTTTATGCCTGAAGGGTACGGCATTATAGACGGACTTGGCGGCGGCATCTGTATCTGCGTGTGGATGTACTGCGGATATGAATGTATTTCGAATATGGCGGGAGAAGTAAAGGATCCGCAGGTGATCCCGAAGGGGCTTCTGATAGCTATGCCGCTGGTGGCGCTGACCTATGTGCTGCCGACGCTGGGAAGTCTGGCTACACTTCCGGAGGGAAGCTGGATGAAGTGGTCGACTGACGGCGGTTTTGACGGTGTGGCCGTCGGGTATGCGACAGTGCTGACGCAGAATCTCGGGTCTGCATGGGGATATGTGTTCCTGGTCGTTGCTATAGTTTCGCAGTGCGCGATATTCAATACGTATCTGGCATCGGGATCGAGGGGCTTCTTCGTACTCGCAGACGATCACCTGTGCCCGCCGGTGCTCGTGAAAGTCAGCAGGAGCAAAGGCGTTCCGTGGGTCGGGATACTGTCGCTTGCAGTCATCACGTATATACTGGCGCAGTCGTCCTTCACGACGCTTGTAAGCATGGAAGTAGTGTTCATGCTGGCGCTTTATATAATACTTCCGGTTTCTGTCGTAAAGCTCAGACGCAGGATCCCTGTAGCGGAACGGAAAAAGCGCGGGCTTTACGTGATGCCGGGAGGAAAGGCCGGGCTGATATTTTACTGCGGAGCACCTGTACTGATATCTGTGATGGCGCTGCTGATAAACGGCACGGATTATCTGGCGATAGGCCTCATTGGCCTGTGTTCGGGACCTGTGGCTTATGTGATATTCAAAAAGCGCTATGGCGGCTTTGCGGTGAACGATCCGGATGGCTGTCCTGTAAACAGGGCGGGACTTGCGGCAGGCGACTCGGTAAGGATAGGGGTATTCATGTTCCTTTCGGGCGCGATGGCGTTCCTGGGTCAGTTCTGGCTCAGATGGTATGAGATCGACTACGGCGGATGGGGACCGGAGGATTACGATACGTTCGGAAATTGTATACCTACAGTGCTTCAGGTCCTGAAATGGGCGGGACTTGCGGCGATCGCAGCAGGTGCGGTGCTGTTCGTCTTCGGTATGAAAAAAGATGCACCTCTGCCGGAAGCTGAGATCGATATAGATGAGCTGACGGAAAAATATCTCAACGAGGAGAAGCACGAATCGTTTTTTGATGACTGATCTATACGCGTCCTCTCTGCAAATGCGAAAACGAAATGCTTCTGCATCGTTTTGTACATAGTTGTGTGCGGTTTCGACAATGTGAAGCTTGAAGTGACAGAAGAAGTATAGTACAATGAAAATAATTTAATCACTTTAATTTACATAGCGAGGGAGGAGAAGCAAATGGATTATTATGATTCATCATACGGCGCATACGAATCGAGTGCGTTGAGTACAGGAGCTGTAGTTGCGAATGTTATAATCAGTCTGGCATTCATTGCGCTGGCGATCATAGCATACTGGAGGATATTTGTAAAAGCAGGGGAAGCAGGATGGAAAGCTATAATACCTTTTTATAACGCTTATACAGCACTGAAGCTGTTCTGGAAAACATCGATATTCTGGATCGGGATCGGACTTGGCGTTGGTACATCTATCGGCTATGGTATGGCAACATATGGTGCAGTTGCACTTGCTATCTATGGCGGAGGCGGTAATACCGCAGTGATGGTGATCGGCTTCATACTCGCTTTCGGATGCGGTATAACGGCATTCGTTCTGGAGATCATGTTCCTGAACCGCGTATCAAAGGCATTCGGACACGGTGCCGGATTCACAGTAGGGCTGATATTCCTGAACTTCATATTCATACTTATCCTGGCATTCGGCAAGTCTGAACGTGTAGTTTCAGGCCAGCAGCCGGGATATGGACAGCCGGCTCAGGGCTATGCACCGGGGCAGAATTATGGTCAGCATCCTCAGCAGGGCTATGGTCAGCCTCAGCCTCAGCAGGGGTATGCACAGCGTCAGCAGCAGCCTCAGGGATATGCGCAGCAGTCTCAGAATTATGGTCAGCATCCTCAGCAGGGCTACGGACAGCCTCAGCAGGGGTATGCGCAGCGTCAGCAGCAGCCTCAGAATTATGGTCAGCAGCCTCAGAATTATGGTCAGCAGAGCAGCGCTCCACAGGGATACAGCTACGGACAGCCGTCATCACAGCCTCAGCAGAG
>CAKQIZ010000053.1 GCA_934247125.1 uncultured Clostridia bacterium | reverse complement strand
TACACTGAAGAAAAAATCGGCAAGTTTACGGGAGCGGATGTTGTGGCTCATTGTCCGAGCATAGGAAGATCCTCTGCTTTGGCAGCGTTAAAGAAATTAACTGAGGAAGGATTTATCATCAGAGAAGGTTCGGGCAGAAGCACATTTTATGTTCGTGCAGATAGCAAATAGCTTTTGTCCGAATAAGCACTAAATTGGATGAAAATTATTATGAACTGGATGAAATAATATTGAAACAAGGAGTGACGAAATGCTGATATTTTTAGATAGTAATATTATTTGATCCGATTATAAGATGAAAAGCCCATCATTTGAGGTGGCTCAGAAAGTGGGAACCATTGTTTTAGGGGAAATTGTCATTGATGAGGTTTGTAATAAATACAGAGAGAATCTTGAAGAAAGGGCATCAAAGGCGAAAAGAGCAATCCGGGATTTGAATGATATGCTGTTTACACATTATACCGTTTGGGACACTTCCCAGGGGCCTGCCCCAACAGGCGATAGCCTGTGAGGGTACAAGCAATTTTCAACCGATGCGCCGGAGTGCGGGAAGTCGAAAATATGGAAGTGGGTACCCGCTTCCTCACATACAAGAAACGACCAATTGTGCGTGTTTTATCGTGGTGTTTACAAAACTAAATGACGCTCTTTTTTTACGATTCGAGGTAGCACACCGTATTTTTGTTGAAACGCCTCAGAAAAATGGCTTATGTTTGTATATCCTACAGAAAAGGCCGCTTCGCTCACATTGCATACACCGCTATCTAACAGATAATATGCTTTTTCAAGACGTTGTTCTCTAACATATTCATAAACTGTTTTTCCAAAAAGGTGCTTGAAAGTCTTTTTTAGCTTGCAATCATTCATATTGACCAGTCTGGACAGTTCGAGCAAGGTGGGAGGTGAATCCAGTCGATTTAACAGGATTTCACGGGCGTATTTCATGCTGTCTACTTCTGTTTTAGACAGGCCACTCGCACACTTCACATCACCATCATTAAGCAAACGTTCCAAATGAATAGACAGGAGTTCCAAGACGCAGCTTTCAACCAACAGGCGGTTGATTGCACCACGTTCGCCCAAAAAGCATGCATCCAATTTCCCTAAAATCATTTCTTCTCGCGCGTCCATTCTGCAATGACGGCAGACATAATTTCTGTTCTGAAAGTCTTGAAAACAGGTGCCGGATTTTCCGCTAACGGCTTCACAAAATCCATTAAACACACGAGGGCTTGCCCAAATCGAATATAATTGTATATCTTCACCTTGATCGTACTCTGCATGGGCGCAAACGGGACCCATGAATCCAACCAATGCATGGGTGGGCAGTAATTCTACAAGAGTATTATCTACTTCCCCGGAAATAGAGCCATTTCGAGTGTAGCTCAACTCAAACATGGGGGCTGTTGTGGATGTATCCCTTTTTATATTATCTGCAAATGTGCCAGCAGACATGATAATATGCAATTCAGGGCGTATGTGAAGAACCTTGCGCGGAAAAATATCCGAGGCTTCATATCGAAAAGGTGCGTATAACATTTATTTAATCCTCCCACAAGAAGTTTTTTAGGAGAGGCATCTGCTTTGTCTTGGATGCCAAGTTATATTATAGTTAGACGCAACTAACTTGTCAAGATTTTCTTTTACAGCAAGCATTTTCATATTCCGTCACAGGGTAAAAATGCTCCTTCAGCGGGCAGAAATGAATAGCCATATGATATACACTAAATTCATCGGTGTGCACTGATAAGTCTGTTCGCAAGTTAGCTCATTCTAACCTGTGACGTTATTGTTTGGAGGAAATTACAATGAAAAAGACGCTAATACTTATCTTATGCCTTACTCTTGCATTTTCCCTTGCAGCTTGCTCTACGATGGGAAAAGGCACACAAGGAGCGAAAGATACCATTGTTGTAAAAGACATGAAAGGAGAAGTAACGATTCCCTCCGCACCTCAACGTATCGTTGATGTAGCCGGCTTAACGGAGGAACTCTTGCTTCTGGATATGAATGTGATCGCTTCGGCAAATACCAGTATGTTTGACGGCGTATCCGTTCCGGATCATCTTAAACAGGTATTTAGTGAAAAGAACATCGAAGTCGTGGGAAATTACTCCGGGTCTTCCTCGACCGGCGACTTAAATCTTGAGAAAATTGCAGAATTAAAACCGGATCTCATTATTATGAACATCCGGCACGATAAGGTCTATGAGCAGCTTCAAACCATCGCCCCCACTGTTATGATCGATGATGACATGAGCTATGTGAATTGGCGTGGCCGTTTTCAGCAATTGGGGAAGTGGTTTGACAAGGAAGCAGCTGTAGAAAAATGGCTGGCAGATTATGATGCCAACGCTGCCGATTTTGCAAAAAAAATCAGAAATGTTGTTGGAGACGAAACTTTCGCCGTCATCGAGGCCAATTCTGTTCATTTCGGATCTTATTATATATATCGCACCGGCGGGCCCGGAGGATTGGTCTATGACGAGCTAAAGCTGATTCCTTCGGCAGGCGTGCCAGATGATGTTTGGGGAGAAGTCGTTGACGCCGAATACTTTTCTTTGATAGACGCAGATCATGTCTTCTTTTTCAGTGATGATGGCACAGTTGGAGACACCGGAAATCTTGCTGCCTGGCAGAATCTAAAGGCTGTACAAGCTGGAAATGTGTATTACGGAATCAATGAAACGCAGTACAACATGGCGTACACGGCCACGGGTAAGGCTCTCTATCTTGAAAAACTCGCAAACGCTATTTTGAATCACGGAAAGGTTGAGTGATAAAATGGATACAGCCACGAAGAAAACGCAGGAGAGAATAAAATATCGACAGTCTGTCAAAGCGTTTATTCTTGCGCTGGTCTGGCTGGGTCTACTGCTCATTATTTCGCTTGGCTTCTCTGTTTGCACCGGGATTGCGGGCGGGAACATCAAAATCTTTGTTGAAGCTGTTATGCACCCCGCCGGCGCTTCGGATATTGGAAAAATCATAATAGATATGCGTATGCCGAGAGCATTGGCCGCCTGTTTCACAGGGGCGGCCTTTGCTCTAGCCGGTGCGGTCATGCAGGGGCTTACCCGCAATCCGTTAGCAGACGCAGGGCTGTTGGGGATCAACGCGGGAGCTGGATTCTTTGTTGCGCTATCCGCTGTATTACTCCCTGCTGCTTCGAGCATCGTTACCATCCTTTCGGCCTTTGCTGGAGCTGCGTTTGCGGTGATTCTGGTCTATGGCTTCGGTGCGGGAAAGAGGAAAACAGAATCGTTTCGCCTGATTTTGGCGGGTGCTGCGATTTCAGCTCTTCTTACTGCAATGAGTCAGGCGATCTCTCTTGCCTTTGGAATTACGAAAGCACTCTCTTACTGGAGTGCAGGCAGTTTGTCCGGAATCACATGGCAGAATCTGAAACTGATTGTACCGTTCATTGTTGTAGCCGGGATTGTCGGGTTGACGCTCTCAGGTCGCTTATCTGCGCTGGCTCTCGGAGAGGACTGTGCCATCGGCCTTGGTATCAACGTCCGAAGCGTCAGATTGATCGGTATTCTCGTAGTTCTGCTTTTAGCGGGAGCAAGCGTTTCGCTTGTGGGTGGCATATCTTTTCTTGGATTGATCGTTCCGCATTTAGCCCGCTTTCTTGTCGGCGGAGATTACCGGAGAATCCTGCCGATATCTGCGCTGTTGGGCGGTATTGTGCTCGTTTTGGCGGATGTGGCCGCTCGAACAGTAAACGATCCTTTCGATACGCCTGTCGGGGCGATGGTATCCATGATCGGCGTCCCCGTCTTTTTTGCACTCACCTATCGAAAGGAGGTGCGGGCACTGTGAAAAGAGTACACAAAAACTATCTGATAACTCTTGTTCTGTTGCTGCTGATAGTAATGGGAGTTCTTTTGGCTGTGAACAGCGGTTACGCAAAAATACCGTATCTGACGGTTTTTCGGAGCTTACTGCATCCGGACTCAGGGGAGACGTCTATTGTGGTCATACAGTTTAGGCTTCCTCGCATCGTGCTTTCACTTTTGTGTGGTATGGGGCTGGCTATAGCCGGGTGCGTTATGCAGACAGTGACGGGAAATCCGCTTGCTGATCCGGGGATACTGGGCATCAATGCCGGGGCGGGCTTTGCTGTCATGCTGTTTCTGACGTTCTTTCCTTCGCTGCATACATCTACAATGGTATTTCAGCCGGTATTTGCCATAGCGGGCGGGCTTTGCACAACCGCAATACTGTATATCTTTGCGAAACGGGGAGGGAAACTACATCCCGCTTATTTTTTACTAGGCGGAGTCGGTCTTGCGGCGCTCTTTTCGTCCTTCATGTTGATTATGGCTTCAAACATGGATAACAGCAGTTACCAAATCATCGCAAGGTGGCTTGCAGGGAATATATGGGGGACAAGCTGGTATCAGGTCAAGACACTGCTGCCTTATCTGCTCCTTCTTATCCCGATTCTTTTCGTAAGAATAAATGTATTGGACATCCTCACATTGGGGGAGTCTTCCGCCCTGGCCCTGGGGGTCTGCGTGGAGAGGGAGCGCAGGATTCTTCTGTTTACTTCGGTTGTCCTCACATCCGTATGCGTTTCCGTTAGCGGTGGTATAGGCTTTGTCGGTCTCGTCTCCCCACATATAGCACGGGGAGTACTCGGAGGAAGGCATCGAGTTTTAATACCTGCATCAATGCTTTTCGGAGCACTGATACTGCTTTTTGCGGACACGATTGGCAGATCAGCATTTCAGCCCCGTGAAATCCCGGTAGGGATCGTGATTGCCATACTCGCAGCACCATATTTTCTGTTTTTACTTCGCAAGTGGTTTTAAGGAGGAATGTCTATGCAGTCTCGAATGCAGGCAAAGGGATTGTCTGCCGGTTATAATGGTGAAAAAGTATTCAGAGGGCTTGATTTAGATATTCCTGAAGGCAAGATCACAACGCTGATCGGATCAAATGGCTCCGGGAAATCTACTATTTTGAAAACGCTGTGCCGTATCCTTTATCCTGATTCCGGAAATGTGTATCTGGATGGAGAGATAATCCATAAAATGCCGACAAAGCTCGTTGCGCAAAAGCTTGCGCTCTTACCGCAGGGAGCACAAACACCCTCCGGCATTACAGTAAATGATCTCGTTGAATATGGGCGCTTTCCATATCGCTCCTCCTTGGGCGGACTAAGTGTGCAGGACAGGGAGATTATTGGGTGGGCTCTTGACATCACGAACATGGCCGAACTCTCTCAGCGTGAAATGGATCAACTTTCAGGTGGTCAGCAGCAGCGAGCGTGGATCGCTATGGCACTCGCACAAAAAACGGAGCTGTTGTTTTTGGACGAGCCAACGACATATCTGGATATTTCTCATCAATTGGAGATTCTGTCCCTCTTGCGCAAGCTAAATCGGGAGAACGGCGTAACCGTCGTTATGGTGCTGCACGATCTGAACCATGCCATAATGTTTTCTGATTACCTTGTGGCAATAAAAAACGGAATGTTATATGCTTCCGGAACGCCGACGGAGATCATCACTCCGCAGACCCTGCGTGAAGTGTTTGACGTTGAGGCAGAAGTTATCAATCATCCGATACTAGATGTCCCTGTGTGTCTCCCATACAGGATAACAGAGCAAAAAGAGCTCATAGAAAAAGAAGGAGAAAAAGAAAGATGAAAATAAGAACACTATTCGCCGTTACATTTTTGCTTTGCGTCATTATGCTTGTGGCTGGTTGCAGCAAGTCTGAAGCTATTTATACTGCTGGCGTTTACACTGCGGCTGCCGAGGGGTATGAAGGCTCTGTTTCGGTAGAGGTTGAGTTTGACGAGCACAGCATATTGGAAGTTTGAATTGTCTCACACACTGAAACTTTGGGCATAGGAGATCGTGCAATAGACGAGCTGCCTGCCAAGATTGTGGATGCTCAGACATGGGATGTGGACGCAATCACCTCTGCGACAATTACAAGCAGCGCAATCCGTGAAGCTGTGAAGGATTGTATGGAACAGGCAACGATAAAGAAATAAAAGCCGTGCATCGTAATAACTGCAAAAGCAGCGGCTTTCTCTGTAATGCCGTCTACGACGTGGAGGAGATGATGATGGATAAAAAGAAATCAGTGCCCATATTGCGAAGGTGAACCTCGGCTTTTTCACTGACCATACTTCCGGGGAAATCAAAAAAGTTATTATGGAGGATGTTTAGCGCATCGAAAAGTTTTTAGCGCATCAAATACCGGATATATCTTCTGAGATCTTTGCTCCCATTATTATGTTTGCTTACATGCTGACGGTCAATCCGATTATGGCACTTTGCATCCTATCACCGCTGATCCTCGGCATACTTATTCAAGGTGTCGCAATGGCGGTTACAGGCAAACAAATGGAAGAATATCATCGTTTGCATGGAAAGCTCAATTCCGCAGTCATGCAGTTTATGAATAACACTATACTGTTTGAGATTTTGCCATTTGTCAAGAGCATATCGGGCGATTTTGACAGCACCAGCCTTATCGGATTTGACTTTACAAAGAGAATCATTATCAAAGTCTTTGATAAGTGTCGGATTAATGGCACTGTTAGAGCAGTTTAATGCTTATGTCGAGGAATGCAAAGGACTTGGATATACGATTGAAGCGGGTAGCTTTGAAGGATTTTATTCAGCTGATAACACAGAAGGCCATAATGTCTATTTATATTACGACGAAAAAGACTATTCAATGAGTGGCACTATCAGTGCTCCCGAAACAAAAAGCGAATAGTCTAAAGTAAATAAATCTGCTACGGCACTTCAGAAGATTGCCGCAACAGGCGATAAGCTAAAGTCGGTCGGAAACTCTATAACTGGTGTCGGGAAGGCTTTAGTTCCCGTGTCAGCCGCGGCTGCCGCAGCCGGTGCAGTCGGTGTAAAGGCAGCGATGGACTGGGAAACAGCATTTACCGGAGTTAAGAAGACGGTGGATGCGACCGAGGCAGAGTATGGGGGGCTCTTGACATGGTGCTGGATGAAGATGAATTGCAGTCGCTTGTAAATGCCTGGAGACAGTCCGATCCGAATATTGTTCGCTTTTGGCGAGAGATAGATGCTGCAGTAAAAAAGGTTGTTAAAAAAAGAAAGCCACAGGTTGTAAAGGGCATAAAGTTCTTTTATCAAAGTGGCATGCTTTTTATAACGCTGCCTTCCGGCAGAACGCTGTCATAGTATAGGTGAGAATCGTTTCGGCGGCGAATCGGTCACCTATGAAGGCGTAGGTGGCACAAAGAAATGGGAGCGTATAGAAAGTTACGGTCCGAAGTTTGTTGAAAACATCGTTCAGGCAACATCAAGGGATATACTGATGTATGCCATGAAGACCATTCGCTTTTGCAGCATCGTGGCACATGTTCTGATTATAGAAGCAGACCCTAAAGTTAGTCTGAAAGCGATATGCGAACAGATGAGCAGAGTCCCGCCTTGGGCTGAGGGACTGATTTTAAGAGCCGATGGATATGTTTGCGATTTTTATATGAAGGACTGATAAATCGTCAGATTACATTTCTTGCGGTGGCTACCTGGTAGGAGGTGTTTTTTTATGCAGGTGGCAAAGATTATAGACGGGAATATTTCCTACATAGATATCCCAAGACCGACAGATGAGGAAATGCAGAACGAATATGACTATATATTGGCGGAGGAGATAACAAGAAAACTCCTTGATATGGGAATAATATCACCTCCAGATATGCGTTATCAAGTATTGTTGTTTGTGGGCGCTGCGGAGATATTTTTCGCAGGATAAAATGGAACAACCGAGGATGTAAATCGACGGTATGGAGGTGCGTAAGCAGGGTGCTTAAGAAAAGCAGCGGTATTGATTGCCCGGCAAGAACTATTCATGAGGAAGTTTTGCAGGCAGCGGTTGTTACAGCAGTCAATGATGCATGGTCAAGGAAAGATGCTATCATACCAAAGCTACAGGAAAACATACGCTCGGTTTTGGAAGAGGACAGTGATGCAAGGCTTGAAGAAATCGACGAGGCAATCAGGCAAAGGCAGACGGAGTTTCTGGATGCAGGCAGCAGGAGAAGATTGATGAGATTGGCGAAGGCATTATCCAGCTTAGAGAAGACCGGCAGCAGGTTCTGACTGAAGCGGCCATGCGAAAGGATGTAAAGGATCGTATTGATGATCTATCCACTTTTCTTGATGAGCAGACCGAAACTATAACGGAGTACTCGGATACACTGGTCAGAAGGCTTATAGAGAAAATCACAGTTTTCGATGAAATGCTGGTGGTTGAATTTAAGTCTGGACTGGAGATTCAGGTGGAAGTGTAACAAGCATATATTGGCATATATTTTGAAGGCAGTCAGAAAATACCTGGCTGCTTTTTTGGTTAAAACAGATGAAAATCAAAATATTATGTAGTATATTAAATTTAATTAACAGTGAAACCATATTGACATAACGAGGAAAAAGATATGTTGAAGAACAATATTGAAATAGATGTAAAAGTTAAATGCATAGAAGAGCAGACCACTCAGGCGGAAATTGCTGAGAAGGTCGGCACCTCACCGTCTTATGTAAATCGCCTTATCAAAAGTCCGGAAAAGATTGTAAATAAGACATTTGTGCAGATGCTTGAGAAACTTGGATATGATATTGAAATCACATATGTAAAGCGGTAAGTATGAAAAGTAGCAGAAAAACATCTTAACAAGGAACATCATTGATGAGATAGCATCGAATAATAATTACGAAGAATGAGAGAATGTAAATATGGATATAAAGAAATTTATTGGGGAAGCAACTGAATATGATAAAAAACAAGCCGTTGAAGTAAAGAGACCCAAAAGCTGGTGTAAGAGTGTCAGCGCTTTTGCTAATGGAGTCGGAGGTGTTTTGATTTTCGGAATTGATGATGATGGAAACACTGTTGGAATTGATAATCCGGAAGCAGATGCAGAAAAAATCAGTGAAATAATCAAAACGCGCCTCGATCCAATTCCGGAATTCAGGCTGAGATTTGAAAAGATCGATGATAAGACACTCATTATCATCAATATAATGCCCGGAGAAGATACACCATACTACTATTCAGCAGATGGCGTGCTGGCGGCTTATGTTCGTGTAGGTAACGAAAGCGTTAAGGCAACAGCGGTGGAACAGAAACGGTTGATTATGAGGGGAAGAAACATATCATATGATACGCAAATTTCTCCGTATAAAGTGACCGATTATGCATTTACAAAATTGCGTGAGAGATATAAGAAATGGACAGGAAAAAGCTTTGAAGATAAAGACATGATTTCATTCGGCCTCGCTACTGATGATGAATATCTGACGAACGCAGGGGCACTGCTTGCAGACGAATGTCCAATTAGATGGTCAAGGATATTCTGTACGAGATGGAACGGACTTAATAAAAGTGGAGGTACAATTGATGCTTTAGATGATGCAGAGTTTTCCGGCGGTCTGATTTATCTTCTGGAAAATGGAGAAGAATTTATCAAACGTAATTGCAAGAAGATGTGGCGTAAAACACCAACCTCTCGTGAAGAAATGCCGGAGTATGTAGAACGCAGTTATCATGAAGCATTGATAAACGCCCTTATTCACAGAGATTATCTTGTGAATGGCAGCGAGGTTCATATTGATATCTTTGATGACCGGATGGAAATCTATTCTCCTGGAGGAATGGCTGATGGTATTGCCATTCAGGACAGAGATTTATTTTCAGTTCCCTCAATAAGGAGAAACCCACTTCTTGCTGATGTATTTGAGCGCCTTGGCTATATGGAACGAAAAGGAAGTGGCTTCGGAAAGATAATAGATGCCTATGAATTTCAGGTCAATTACACGGAGGCAAAAAAGCCTGTATTTCATTCCGACAGGTCGAACTTCTTTGCAATAATGCCTAATCTGAATTTTGGCACCCAAGATGGCACTCAAGATGGCACCCAAGATGGCACCCAAGGCAATGCGCGGGATAAATTGGAAGACAGATTGATTCAAATGATAAGAAGCAATGAAAAGATCTCAATTAAAAAGATGTCAGAAGCGACAGGCGTAAGTGTGCGAACAATCAAACGAAGAATATCAGAGATGCCGAATGTACAATTTGTAGGGCGAGGCTTCAGCGGACATTGGGAAATAAAAGATGATAAATAAGGCAGAAAACTGTATTATTACAGGGCGCATGGCGTAGATAAATTCCCCCAAACGCCTCTATCTTGGATATATTTCCTTATACCGATGACATTCATAGTGGCGTCTCGGGGCATTGCGAAGTCATTAGTAAGCTTGTCAGGGAGCAGTAGATAGTGTGTCGAAATGATAAATAAGAGCTAGAAAGTGGCGTATTTCATGGTTTTTTAAGGTGAGTGACATCAGAGGAGCCTTGTGAAAAGTTCGGTTTTCTTGTAAGAAATATATCTACTTTTAGTCTGATCTGAGTAAAAATGGATTATCGGAGAATAGCGGCAGGGTTTAGGCTGTAGATTAGATGTCGTGGGGCAAGCAGCACTGGGATGAATGTCACTTCCGCAAAACTGCTGTATACTCTTATACATAGAGAACCTCCTTGATCAGCATTTTGTTTTGGGCTATTTGAATACTAACACGAAAGGAAGTTCTCTTTTTTCATTTGATATTTTTCTACCTACAAATATTTCACACCAGCAGAGCAAAGAAAACCTTTGATCTGCTCCGGCGCGGCGCAGCCGTTTTTATATGACTCGTAAAGCAGTGCTATTTCAGAAGCTGCTTCAAGTCTTCTTCAGGCGTTGTTATCGGAGCGATGCTGAAATTCTCCACGAGATAGTTCAGCACATCAGGTGAAATAAACGCCGGCAGTGTAGGACCGAGGCGGATATCCCTGATGCCAAGGTAAAGCAGTGTCAGCAGTATACATACAGCTTTCTGCTCATACCAGGAAAGCACCATGGAAAGCGGCAGGCCGTTCACTCCGCAGCCGAATGCATCGGCAAGTGCAGCAGCGATTTGAATAGCACTGTAAGCATCGTTGCACTGTCCTATATCCATCAGACGAGGCAGCCCGCCGATCTCGCCGAGATCAAGGTCATTGAAGCGGTATTTGCCGCAGGCGAGGGTCAGTACTACTGTGTCGGAAGGCGTCTGCTTAACAAACTCTGTGTAGTAGTTGCGGCCGGGACGTGCCCCGTCGCACCCGGCAACCAGGAAGAAGTGCCTGATCATTCCGGCCTTCACTGCCTCGATGATCTTGTCTGCCGCACCAAGTATCGTACCATGTGCGAAACCGGTCATGACCGTGCTGCCGCCATTGATGCCTGTAAACGTCTTGTCCTCGGAATAACCGCCCAGCTCCAAAGCCTTCTCGATGACCGGAGTGAAATCCTTGTCCTCGCCGATATGAGTCATTTCGGGATAAGATACCAGCGCCGTGGTGAACACGCGGTCTGCGTAGCTTGCCTTAGGCGGCATAAGACAGTTGGTGGTGAACAGGACCGGTGCAGGAAGTTCTGCAAATTCTTTTTGCTGATTTTGCCAGGCGGTGCCGAAGTTACCCTTGAGATGCGGATATTTCTTCAGTTCAGGATAGCCATGTGCAGGGAGCATCTCACTGTGTGTGTAGATATTGACACCCTTGCCCTCGGTCTGCTCCAAAAGCAGCTTCAGATCATGCAGGTCATGACCTGAAATAACGATGAATGGTCCTTTTTCCACGGTCAGAGGAACGGTAACAGGCGCAGGCGTACCGTAGCTTTCGGTGTTTGCCTTGTCAAGGAGAGCCATACATTTGAGGTTTTTCTCGCCGACCTCCATAACGATCGGCAGCAGCTCGTCCATACCCCAGTCTTCGCCTATGGCAAAGAGTGCTTTTGCAAAGAAGCGGTTTACTTCTTCATCGGTATATCCCAGTACCATGGCATGATGTGCATAAGCTGCCATACCGCGTATGCCGAAGAGGATGAGTGACTTGAGACTGCGGATATCCTCCTGTGCATTCCAGACTTTTTCCATATCGTAATCATCGGTCCGTCCGCATGTGGAGGAACATACAGCACAGCCGGGCAGAAGGCTTGCCTTTTCCTCATGTACCCTGTCGATAAGCTCGCACAGTGTTTTTTCGTTAAAGCTTACGTTTGTGACAGTTGTAAATAATCCATCGATTATCAGCTGCCATGTGCCTTCATTCACTTCCGGGGCGTTATCAAGCGCATGCGCCAACCCGACCAGTGCTCCTGTAAGCTCGTCCTGCAGCTTCGCAACATCAGACGTTTTGCCGCAAACACCCGCTCGTCCTGTACAGCCGGTGCACCCCGCCGTTTGTTCACACTGAAAACAAAACATTTTATTATCCATTTTAAATCCTCGCTTTCTTTGATTTTGATCAAGCGTTTTCCGTTCATGCAAATGGTCACGACCTGTCGAAGAATAGATTTCTCGCTCTGTGCATAACAGTGTCTTCTTGATTTGCTGCTTTGATTATAGTATAATTAATTCAACGATTCGGTTGAATTTTCAACGAAAGAGGATTTTTATGAAAGATTTTTTACATGTTATACGATCATCTCAGCTTTTTTCGGGCATTTCCGAAAATGAACTTGCGATCATGCTTTCCTGTCTTGATACGAAAAAAGAGAGCTTCCCGAAAGATGCGTTTTTGCTGCGTGTCGGTGACACGGCAGAGTCGATAGGTCTTGTGCTGTCGGGTAGTGTTCTGATCATACAGGAGGATATCTGGGGCAACCGCAATATCCTTTTAAAGGCGGGGCCGGGGCAGAGCTTTGCCGCCGCCTATGCCTGTGCGCCCGGTTCGGTGCTGAATGTGAGCGTGGTAGCCGAAACACCTGTTACGGCTATGTTTTTGAATGTAAAGCGCATACTGAATGTGTGTTCGTCCGTATGTGTGCACCACAGCAGGATCATTCGCAACCTGCTCGGAGAGCTTGCCGAGAAAAACCTGCGTTTCAGTGAAAAGCTCATACATGTGGGACAACGCACTACACGTGCAAAACTCATGTCGTATTTTTCTGCTGAAGCGCAGCGGCTCGGGAAATATGAATTTGACATTCCTTTTTCAAGGCAGCAGCTTGCAGATTACCTTGGTGTAGAGCGCAGTGGCTTGTCACTGGAACTCGGAAAAATGAAAAAAGACGGACTTCTGGATTTTTACAAAAGTCACTTTATCTTGAAGGTGTGACGTCAGT
The DNA here is from genome assembly GCA_934247125.1 of uncultured Clostridia bacterium. Taxonomy (GTDB): domain Bacteria; phylum Bacillota; class Clostridia; order Peptostreptococcales; family Anaerovoracaceae; genus Lentihominibacter. The sequence goes on along the minus strand of CAKQIZ010000053.1, from coordinate 261 downwards.
ATAATAATATTTCTTTTACATGCCGGAGGATTGATTTGTAAAACCTTCATGTCCGGGTTCATCAGCAGGGTCGGTACGGATATAGATGTTATCCATCATCCAGCGAAGTACCGCATTTGCTGAAAAGCCGGCGTCTTGAGACGCCGGCCCAGCAGTATCTTACCTGCAGCCTTTGAAAAAGCAAAGGTTTTTAAAGATCATGATGATCTATGTATATCCGGGAATATTATCTCCAGTTGAATGTTACGATGCCGTAGATAT
>CAKQIZ010000052.1 GCA_934247125.1 uncultured Clostridia bacterium | reverse complement strand
AGACAGGCCAGAACTACAGAAGATCGCCAGGAGACCGGTGGAACTGAGATGGGTCGAAAAAGCATTATACCATATGCTCTGTACCGTGCAGAGGGATATATATCGGCTGCATTAGCGCAGAAGGTGACTGGTTTATCGGACGATGACGCGGAGCTTTTATGGGATGCTATTGTGAATATGTTTGAAAACGATCACAGTGCGGCAAGAGGGAAAATGTGCATGCGTAAGCTTTACATATTCAAACATGACAGCACCCTGGGAAATTGCCCTTCTCATGTTCTGTTCGACAAGGTTGAGGTGTCTTTAAAAGAAGAAAAACCTCCGCGCCAGTTTGCAGATTATACAATACATGTGGATGATGCTATGCCGGAGGGCGTTACGCTCATAGAAAAAATATGAGAAATGAAGAAATAACGATTCGATCCATTCAGCATTATATGTATTGTCCACATCGCTGGGGTCTTTTAGAAATCGATAAGGCGTGGGCAGAAAATGTTTTTGTTACAAAAGCTAATTTGATGCATGAACGGGTACACGATCCTGACAGCAATTACACGGCAAGAGGAAGAAAAGTATATACATCTGTTCCGGTATACAATGATTTGGATGAATATAATCTTTATGGAGTCACGGATTGTCTGGAGTGTAAAGAATCAAAAGATGGGACCGATGTTTTTCATGACGGTAAGAGATATGAGCTTTGTATCGTAGAATATAAACCGACTAAGCCAAAACAGCAGGTGCATCGCAGAGATGACCTTATGCAGGTTTTTGCGCAAAAATTATGTGTGGACTATATATTTCACTGTGATTGCGCGACAGTTGTGTATTATGCAGATGTGAAGCGTAGAATTCCTGTTGATTTTACAGATACGTATCAGGAATTTGATGATGAATTGAGACAACTTTTAAGTGAAATGAGGACTAATCTCAGCGAGGGTATCATTCCACCCATCAGAAAGGACCAGCATTGCAGCGGATGCTCTATGAAAGACCTGTGTATGCCGGAGTCTTTGAAGAAGTCTTATAGATTTCAAAACGAGCTGCGTCATGTCGTGGAGGAAGACTTGTAAAGATTATTTGAAAGGATGTCAAAATGCGAAAGCTATTGAATACGGTTTATATTACGAATGAACAGGCATATTTGACTTTAGATGGAGAAAATCTGGTATGCAAAATTGATGGAGAGACGAAGCTTCGGATCCCTTTTGAAAACATCGAGAATATCGTGTGTTTCAGTTACATAGGATGCTCGCCGGCTTTGATGGGAAAGTGTGTAGGCCTGACGGTCCCGATAAATTTTATTTCTCCACAGGGGAAATTTCTTGCCAAAGTATGCGGAGAGACAAAGGGAAATGTATTTTTGAGAGTTGGACAGATCGATCGTTTTCGGGAGAATGGTCTGGAGCTGACACGAAATACAATGGCAGCTAAATTCAGCAATACCAGGCAAGTCCTGCGAAGATCTCTTCATGATAATGTGGGACTACGTGAGGACAAACAAATAAAACAAGCAGTGGATTTCCTGGCAGAAGGAATCGAAAAGGTAATGGATGCGAACACTGTGGAGGAAATCCTGGGGATCGAAGGCAGCTGTGCACAAATGTATTTTTCTGTGTTTGACAAGCTGATCACCAATGAGAAGGCGTCCTTTTCTTTTGAAATGCGAAGCAAGAGGCCACCGCTGGATCCGGTCAATGCGATGCTATCGTTTATCTATACACTGGAAACAAGCGAGTATGCAGCAGCGCTGGAAACAGTGGGGCTGGACAGCTATATAGGCTTTTATCATGCGTTGCGTAGCGGGAGGAGTTCTCTGGCCTGTGATCTTGTCGAAGAAACACGATGTATTGCCGAGCGCTTTGTATTATCTCTGTTAAATCTTCAAATCGTTGGAGAAAAGGATTTTGAGAGGCAGGTATCGGGTGCTGTATGGTTGAATGATGAGGGGCGAAAAAAGGTATTAACACGCTGGCAGGAGCGAAAGAGAAAGCCAATGATGCATCCTTATTTAAAACAGAAGATCCCAGCGGGACTGCTGCCTTATGTACAGAGCAATTTGCTGGCGAAGTATGTCAGGGGAGATTTAGCAGAATATCCTCCGTATTTACAGAAATAGGTGAACGATATGATGGTATTGATAAGTTATGATGTTAGCACCTCGACTGCAGCGGGAAAGAACCGATTAAGGAAAGTGGCTAAGGCATGTCAGGATCATGCTCAGCGAGTTCAAAATTCTGTTTTTGAAGCGAATTTAGACTATTCGTCATTCCTGAAACTTAAGGATAAATTGATCAAGTTGATCGATGAGGAAACGGACAGCTTGCGATTCTATTATCTGGGTAACAACTGGAAAAAGAGAATTGAGCATATTGGTGCAAAGGAAACGTATGATTCAGAAGGCGTACTTATCGTTTAATGAAAACAGCAGGCGAAGGTACTGTGATGCGTATAATCCAGGGAGGTTCGCCTGGATTTTATGCCTGAATCATGCAGCATATTGAGTTTTATAGCATATTTTGTTATACTTTTTAAGTCCGCTTCTTGTATATAGGAGGTGCGATAGATACGTATACTATATGTAGCTGTCGCGCCCCGCAAGGGGCGTGTGAGTAGAAATCGACGTAGAAATCGCAAACAGACACATCGAATTGTCGCGCCCCGCAAGGGGCGTGTGAGTAGAAATCAATGCGGCGAGAGTGCTGTTCATGAGGAGAGATGTCGCGCCCCGCAAGGGGCGTGTGAGTAGAAATGTACAGCTTTTCATTGTAGCTGACGATGTCACCGTCGCGCCCCGCAAGGGGCGTGTGAGTAGAAATCAATAATCTTGAAAATGCTGTGGGTAGATTAAGGTCGCGCCCCGCAAGGGGCGTGTGAGTAGAAATGACTTAACATATATTTCATATTTGCTTGCGCAGGGTCGCGCCCCGCAAGGGGCGTGTGAGTAGAAATGCAAAGCACATCAGAGAGACAGAAAAAGACGGAGGTCGCGCCCCGCAAGGGGCGTGTGAGTAGAAATCTCGCCGCAACGGCTGCAACTATACCGGCGACGCGTCGCGCCCCGCAAGGGGCGTGTGAGTAGAAATTGATATTTACATGTGTGGAATTTTACTGCAAATGTCGCGCCCCGCAAGGGGCGTGTGAGTAGAAATGTGCTGCAGGCGCTGGCTGAGGGCGGCGCGCAGGTCGCGCCCCGCAAGGGGCGTGTGAGTAGAAATAAAATTATTCAGTGTATAATTCCCATCCAGCAGGAGTCGCGCCCCGCAAGGGGCGTGTGAGTAGAAATCTATAGTAGAACAGCTGAACGGTTCTGTCGAAGGTGTCGCGCCCCGCAAGGGGCGTGTGAGTAGAAATTTCACCCTGCGTTCCGTTTCCGATACTCACTTCATGTCGCGCCCCGCAAGGGGCGTGTGAGTAGAAATCGTACCGCATCGAATTATCCCAGTCACCAGTCAGGGTCGCGCCCCGCAAGGGGCGTGTGAGTAGAAATCCAGCAGTGTTATGTACCTGTCGAACTGATAATGTCGCGCCCCGCAAGGGGCGTGTGAGTAGAAATGATAATGATATCAATAGATTTAGGCAATATATACGTCGCGCCCCGCAAGGGGCGTGTGAGTAGAAATATATGTATGAAAGAGGATTAACAGATGAAATTAGTCGCGCCCCGCAAGGGGCGTGTGAGTAGAAATGTCAAATGACAAGAAGATGCAGGACGCATTTATGTCGCGCCCCGCAAGGGGCGTGTGAGTAGAAATATTCGCAATCTCTGCATTGCTATAGTTCATCCCGTCGCGCCCCGCAAGGGGCGTGTGAGTAGAAATCTGCATACATTCTGGCGACTCTATCTGGCGTATGTCGCGCCCCGCAAGGGGCGTGTGAGTAGAAATGCCCTGCGAATTTATGTATTTCAGCTGTTTCATGCGTCGCGCCCCGCAAGGGGCGTGTGAGTAGAAATCTTCCGCGGCTTTGACCTCATCATTTTGTGCTTGTCGCGCCCCGCAAGGGGCGTGTGAGTAGAAATGTGTCATTCAAATCAACGTCCAGTTTTTTAAATGTCGCGCCCCGCAAGGGGCGTGTGAGTAGAAATGTCAGCGCCCCTTCGGCTGCAGCCTGATTTCCGGTCGCGCCCCGCAAGGGGCGTGTGAGTAGAAATCGTACTGCATTGAATTATCCCAGTCACCCGTCAGGTCGCGCCCCGCAAGGGGCGTGTGAGTAGAAATTTACCGGCTTGGGCAGCGAGTTGAACGCTTTCAGTCGCGCCCCGCAAGGGGCGTGTGAGTAGAAATCAATGTGGGAGGCAGAGTCTTCTACACAAAAGACGTCGCGCCCCGCAAGGGGCGTGTGAGTAGAAATTGCAGCCGCGCGCAGGTATAATATGCGTTATATCCGTCGCGCCCCGCAAGGGGCGTGTGGGTAGAAATTTTTTATGCTATTTTATGCCAACTGTTAGCAAAATGTCGCGCCCCGCAAGGGGCGTGTGAGTAGAAATGTCAATGTTTCCCCCGGCGAAGCGAATAAAAGTCGTCGCGCCCGCAAGGGGCGCGTGAGTAGAAATTTGAATAAAGATGAGGGGAAACTTTCTCTAAAAGCAGCATAACGTAATCGACCCTTTGATCAAGAGGTGAACAAAACACAGCGTGGAAGTGTTATAATTAGAGAGCTTGAAGAAGTTGGGGATTTAACAGCTACATCATAGGATCCAGTGGCCTTTCAATTCATCTGTAACTTAAATTGAGACTCTTTGAATTTGTGTAGAACACATTGTTTTTTGGTCTCAATACACAAACGCAGTATTTTTAAATGTGGCGGATAATACACAAATTTCGGGATTATACTGTGTCCACAAGTTCTGATACAATTTATCCAGCATGTGACTTTGGGATTTTTCCAGGCTATACCATTTTATCATTCTGATTTATAGTTCCGATCCAGATCGCTGTGAGTAACAGTCGTGCGTCACAGAAGTAAGCAGCCATGCATAACAGAAATAAGAGGTGATCATGAAACGCGGAGGTGAGCCGAAATTATATAATTCGGTTTTCGATTGAAGCTTTGCGGGTTTGATAGTAAAATAAAGACAGTCGATCGTTCGGATATCCGGGGCGTAGCACAGTTACATAGAAAATAAGAAAAAGAGGAGAAAATCATGGATCTGCTTGAAATAATGAGAAACCGCCGCAGTGTCAGGAAGTACACAGGCGAGCGTATAGATGATGAAAAGATAGAGAAAGTACTTCAGGCCGGGATGCTTTCAGCATCGAGCAAGGGTCGCCGCCCATGGGAATTTATCGTGGTAAGAAATAAGGATACTCTGGAAAAGATGGCGCATTCCAGAGTGGCAGGTGCTGCCATGCTAAAAGGTGCAGATACGGCAATCGTAGTGATAGCTGATCCGGAAAAATGCGATGTCTGGGTCGAGGACTGCTCGATCGTGATGGCGAACATGCACCTGATGGCGGACAGTCTGGGGCTCGGCAGCTGCTGGATACAGGGGCGTTTGAGAATGGCATCGGACCAGCCGCCCGAAACGACTGAGGAATATCTCAGAAAACTGCTGGGGTTCCCGGAAACCTGTCGTCTGGAAGCGATGCTGTCGCTCGGGGTGCCCGCATCGCATCCGGCACCGTACGATCTGCAGACCATCACTTCAGAAATGGCCGGCAAGATACACAGAGAGGTTTACTGAGCGGCTCGTGCAGGCGCGAGGATTCGGGGAGCCGGCTTTGGGACAGATCATTTCATAGCTTCGGGGGCGACTCCAGGATCGGGCCGGATTTTACCCGCTTATGGCTGCACTTCTGGCGGTGCGATATTCGATAAACCGCTTTTAGGGCGCGGGTTTCGCTCTCATGATCGGGATCATACCCCGTGTCATGGCAGACGCTTTGGCAAGCGCTCGCATTCGCGCTCGCATACACAGCTGTGAAACCCGCAAAACCCGTAAAACCTGCAAAACACACGATCACACGTTAATCAGCACATATCAAGGATAACACGACGATACATGGACAGAAACAGGATATTAAAATCATATTACGGCTTTGACACTTTCAAGGAAGGCCAGGCAGAGGTCATCGACAGCATCATGGCGGGCAGAGACGTCATGTGCATAATGCCGACGGGAGCCGGCAAGTCGGTCTGCTACCAGATCCCGGCACTCATGCAAAACGGCACGACGCTGGTCGTCTCGCCCCTCATATCGCTGATGAAGGATCAGGTCAGCGCACTGTCGCAGATGGATATAAAGGCAGCATACATCAACAGCTCCATGACCTCGCAGGAATACGGCAGGACGCTTTCAGCCATGAGCAGAGGCCTTTACAGGATAGTCTATGTCGCCCCGGAAAGACTGCACTCCGAGACCTTTGCAGAAATATGCAGAGAAATAGACATACCGTTCATCGCAGTAGATGAAGCCCACTGCATATCGCAGTGGGGCCAGGATTTCAGGCCCAGCTACCTCAGGATCGCGGAATTTGTCAGAGAACTGCAGGGCAGACCGGTTATCGGAGCCTTTACAGCAACAGCCACACCGGACGTGAAAGAAGACATAAAAACACTGCTCGAGCTGGACGAGCCGTTTTGCATAACGACCAGTTTCGACAGACCGAACCTGTCATTCACCGTGATACACCCTGACAACAAAGAACGGCAGCTCCTGAAGACCCTTGCAAAGCGCAGGGGGCAGACAGGCATAATCTACTGCACGAAGCGAAAGGACGTGGAGTCAGTCTGCGAACTACTGGAGTCCAGAGGCTTCGAGGCAACGAGATACCACGCAGGACTTTCCGACGAGGAACGCATAGCCAATCAGGACGATTTCATATACGACCGGCGAAAGATCATGGTCGCGACGAATGCATTCGGGATGGGCATCGACAAATCCGACGTTTCGTTCGTGATACACTACAGCATGCCGAAGAACATCGAAAGCTACTATCAGGAAGCCGGCAGAGCCGGCCGTGACGGCAGCAGAGCGGACTGCATATTTTTTTATTCGCCGGGCGACGTGAATACGATAAAGTTTTTCATAGAAAACCCGGTGCAGAACGACGAGCTGAGCGATGACGAGATCGCGGAGATCAAGGAAAAAGACTACGAACGGCTGAGGCAGATGGTGTTTTTTTCGACGACCAGAGACTGTCTGCGGGAGTTCATACTGAGATATTTCGGAGAGAAAGCGCCGCACTACTGCGGCAACTGCTCGAACTGCCTGACAGAATTCGAAAAAGTCGATTATACCGTACCGGCGCAGATGATACTGTCGTGCGTCTACCGCTGCGAGGAAAGATACGGTGTGACGATGATCGCCGATATCCTCAGGGGCAGCAGGAATCAGCGCGTGCTTTCGGCGGGGCTGGACAGACTGTCGACGTATGGGCTGCTGGCAGACACTCCGGTGAAGAGGATACGGCAGATGGCGGATGCGCTGATAAGCGACGGCTTCCTGCGTGTCGAGGATGGCGAATATCCGGTGCTCAGGCTTACTGCAAAGTCTGCGGATCTCCTGCGCGGCCGAGTGAAGGTCGAGACGGAGTTTGTGAAAGAATTCGCCGAGATACAGAGCGGACCGGCGGGCAAAGGCGCGGCAGGCGGTCCGGGAGCAGGCAGACAGCCGGACGAGGTGCTTCTTGCAAAGCTCAAAAAACTGCGTCTGCAGATCGCCAGGACGAGCAGCGTGCCTGCATACGTCATATTCACGGATGTTTCGCTTGCGGAAATGTGCATGTATATGCCTCAGACGAAGGCTGAGCTTCTTTGTGTAAAGGGCGTCGGCGACGCGAAGGCAGACAGATACGGGGAGAAATTCATGGAAGTCATCAGAGCGCATGTCAGTGAAAAAGAGAGCGAAGCGCAGGAATAATGCTGCAGATCGAGCTGCGGGCGGGGTGCTTCGGACTGCTGGTTTCGCAAGAGCGAAGCACAGGAATAGCGCTGCAGATGGCAGGGCGCACGGTCGGTACATGGCGAAATGCATATATACATATTGCAGTGTATGCTTTGGCATGCACAAAAATACACGCAAAAACCTGACATATGTTTAACAATGTAAGTTGCAAAAACGGGTAAAATTTAGTAAACTGGTTTAAGCTGGATCAAGAATGAGCATAATATTTTAACTGGCTAAAAGGGAGAAATCATATGATTTTTATGAATAAAGGGAAAGTGAAATTCACAGAGACGATCCTCAGAGACGCGCATCAGTCGCTGATGGCGACCAGGATGAGGACCTCTGATATGCTGCCGATAGCATCGGTGCTGGACGAAATCGGATACGACTCGGTCGAGTGCTGGGGCGGCGCGACTTTTGACGTGTGCATGAGATATCTCAACGAAGATCCGTGGGAGAGACTCAGGCTGCTGCGCAGGAGATTCCGCAAGACGAAGCTGCAGATGCTCCTCAGAGGACAGAACCTGCTCGGATACAACCATTATCCGGACGATGTCGTGGACGCATTCATACGAAAATCCGTGGACAACGGCATAGACATTTTCCGTATATTCGACGCATTCAACGATACGAGGAATCTCGAGAGATCAGTCAATGCCGCGAAACAGGAAGGCGCGCACGTGCAGATGGCGATGTCATATACTGTCGGTAAAAAATATACATTGAAATACTGGAAGAAGCTCGCGAAGGATTTTGAGGAAATGGGCGCAGATTCGATATGCATCAAGGACATGGCAGGACTGCTGATGCCTTACGATGCAGAGAAGCTGATAAAGATGCTCAAGAAGACTGTCGATGTGCCTATCCAGCTGCATTCGCACTGCACGAGCGGAGTGGCTCCGATGACATATCTCAAGGCTATCGACGCCGGCTGCGACGGCATAGATACGGCGCTTTCACCGCTGGCGATGGGTACGAGCCAGCCTGCGACAGAAGTGATGTTCAAGACACTGGAAATGGCAGGCAGGAACGTCGAGCTCAACGAAAAGGCAATGATAAAGGCGACCGAGTATTTCAGAGAGTTTCGCAGGCATGCCGAACAAAAAGGCATGATCGACATCAAGATGATGGACGTCGATACGGAAACGCTCAGATATCAGGTTCCCGGAGGCATGCTCTCGAACCTGTACGTGCAGATGAAAGACCAGAACATGGAAGACAGATTTTCAGACGTGCTCAAGGAGATCCCGAAGGTGCGTGAAGATCTCGGCGAACCGCCGCTCGTGACGCCGTCATCGCAGATCGTCGGCACACAGGCAGTGTTCAACATCATGACCGGCGAACGCTACAAGATGGTCAGCAAGCAGACAAAAGCCATCCTCAAGGGCGAGTACGGCAGGACTATAAGACCGTTCAACAAGGCGATACAGAAAAAAGTGCTGGACGGAGAGGAACCTATAGACTGCAGACCGGCAGACCTCCTTGCACCGGAATTCTTCAACAAGAAGAAGGAGCTTGGAGACAAGGCGCCGACAGAAGAGATACTGCTGGCATATATACTGTTCCCGCAGTCCGCGGAAGCGTTTTTCGGACAGCAGGAGTTCTGATTTTCGAGCGGCAGGCATAGTGGCACGGCTTGAAAAGCTTGAAAATGCCGAGTATATTGCGATAAAATACTTGTTGTTTGAACAACGTTGTGTTATTATATATAAACAGAATTTGACAAATGAATAATTCCGAATAAGTGTTTCTAAGGCTTGCATAAATGCTATGGAGTGCTTATCGATGGGTCTGTATGGAAACGTGCAGGCCTCCCATTATGGAAAGGAATGATGTAAAGATAATAAAAAAGAATTTTCATTCCGGAAAATTCTTTTTTATTTAGGATGTTCTGCAGACAGATAATTGTTCTGCATTACGTTGTATTACATATGTTCCTTTTTTTATGGGATTTATGTAGTAAGTATTTTGCTATAAATAGCATAGGCTGTTTATCAGATATTATTTATTCATAAAACGGAGGTAAGTATGAAAAAGAGAATTTTATCAGTATTTCTTGTGCTTGCAGTAGCACTGTCCATGACAGCGATACTGGCAGGATGCGGAAGTGACGAAAAGGGTGAAGCAGAGAGCAAGGGAACTATAATCCTTGCGACTACTACCAGCACAAAAGACAGTGGCCTTCTGGATGAGATCCTTCCGGTATTCGAGGAAGAATCGGGTTACTCTGTAGACGTTGTTTCTGTGGGTTCCGGAGAAGCGATGACGATGGGAGAAAACGGAGAGGCAGATGTGCTGCTTGTACATTCGCCGGCCGCTGAAAAAGAGTATGTAGAAGGCGGACATGCAGATGAAGACGGAAGAATGGACGTAATGTACAATGACTTTGTTGTTGTAGGACCGGAAGCAGATCCTGCAGCTGTCAGTGAAAATGCAAAGGATGACGCTGTTGCAGCATTTACAGCTATAATGGAACAGCAGCAGACATTTGTATCGAGAGCCGATGAATCAGGAACACATAAAAAAGAATTATCCATCTGGGAGAAAGCAGGTCTGACACCGTCAGGTGACTGGTATGTTGAGGCTGCAGCAGGAATGGGCGATGTCATCACTATGACAGATGAAAAAGCAGGATATACACTTTCAGACAGAGCTACATGGCTCAATGTAGGTGGAGACACTGCACTCAAGATCGTATGTGAAAAGGATCCAAGCGGAGTGCTGAACAACCAGTACGGCGTTATATGCGTGAACCCTGATAAAAACGAAAACATCAATCACGATGGAGCAAAGGCATTCCAGAAGTGGATCGTTTCAAAGGAAACGCAGAAGCTTATAGGGGAGTATGGTGTTGAAGAGTATGGACAGGCTCTGTTCGTACCTAACGCTAAATAGCAGAAAAGGTTTTAAATATGGATACTATTGGACAGGGAATAGCAGAAGCGGTACGGCTGATTTTTTCTGCAGATCCTGAGATATTTGAAATAGTAGGATTATCGCTTTACGTTTCATTTTCTTCAGTGATCATAGCTGCTGCAGCTGGGATTCCTGCGGGTATACTGATAGGAACATATGATTTCAAAGCGAAAGGGATAATAGTCAGGCTCATATATACATTTATGAGCCTGCCTCCCGTTATAGCGGGGCTAACGGTTTTTCTGATACTTATGAGGAGAGGCCCTTTAGGCAGTCTGCAGCTGAATTATACTGTTCCTGCGATGATAATAGCACAGATCTGTCTCGTCGTGCCTATTATAACAGGGCTTACGTATAATATGGTTAAGGAAAAGGCGCAGATAGTTGATTCTCTGGGAAAAACACTTGGTGCAGGAAAAGTGCAGCGCCTGAAGCTTTTGATTTATGAAATGCGTGTAGGAATAACGACCGCAGTTGTTACAGGGTTTGGAAGAGCGATCTCCGAGGTCGGAGCAGTGATGATCGTCGGAGGGAATATAAAGGGCAAGACTCGTGTTATGACTACATATATTTCAGAACTTAAAGGCATGGGAAATTATGACAGAGCGATAGCCGTTGGAATAATACTGCTGACGATTTCTTTTATAATAAATGCACTGCTGTATCATTTTCAGGAACGGGAAAGCGGGTGACGTACATGCAGGTGGTTTTTGATTCATTAAAAAAAGAATTTGGCGACAAAGTCGTCCTTGATACAGGCTGCGGAGAAATAATGCACGGCAGGAGCACAGCGATCATAGGGCCTAACGGAGCGGGAAAAAGTACGCTGCTTTCTGTGATAGCAGGTATACTTCCGCAGACATCAGGAACTGTTTATTATGACGGCAGTGCGGATTTTCCATATAGCGATGTAAGCATGGTTTTTCAGGCTCCGTATATGATATCAACTACTGTAGAGAAAAATATAATATATCCTTTGAAAATACGAGGCGTCGATAAACAGGAACGTGAAAAAAGAGCAGAATTTCTTCTTGCGGAACTGGGGCTTGAGAAGCTGAGGAAGCAGCACGCATGGAAGCTTTCCGGCGGCGAAAAACAGAAAGTCGCACTTGCAAGAGCATTATCATTCAGACCGAAGCTTCTTCTTCTGGATGAACCGACTGCCAATATAGACCCGTATACGACGTCGGAAATAGAAAATATGCTGGATTCTACACGTGCAAATGAGGATACGACTGTTGTTATAGTAACACATAACCTTGCCCAGGCGGCTCGTATGTGTGACAGAGTGATAATGATGTATGCCGGAGAGGTCATAGAAAGTGGAGAATGTATGCATATGCTGAAAAATCCATCCGATGATAAGACTCGCAGGTTCGTTGAAGGCGAGATCCTGGTATAAGCAGTTGTTTTTATATAGCAAACAAATATCATTGACATGTTTTCAGAGAATGCGTTATAATTCTGATATAAATACGAATACTGCTCCGATTCCCGCCAGACACAAGCTGCCGGCTGGAACGTCAGGGTCGTGAGAGTGATTTTGCGGCCTGCCATTGTGCAAAGGAGAACCTTTCATTTGAGGAAAAGTATTTTCCGACGGGTTTCTGATGCACTTTTTTTATGCCTGATATCAGAACTCCGGATCATATGTTGTTGTTTGGGAGTCAGGAAGGAGTAAAAAATGAAAAGACTTAAGTTCGATAAAGTTAAATGCATAGGCTGTCAGCTGTGCGCGCAGGTCTGTTCAGCCTACAAGGAGGGCGAATACATACCTTCGAAAGCGAGGATAGCCATAGAGACATATTACGATAAAGGTGCACTGAAATATGCGGACCATTTCTGTATACTCTGCGGCATATGCGAGAAGAACTGTCCGACAGGCGCGATAACCAAGGGAGAATATATCAGTGTAGATCTCGATAAGTGCACGGGCTGCGGCATATGCGCAGAGAAATGTCCTAAGAATGTCGTAAGGATAAGAGAAGACAAGGCGTATATATGTGATACATGCAAGGGCGATCCGAACTGCGTGAAGACATGTCCGCAGAATGCGCTGACTTTTGAATAGGTTTAGGAGGTATAAAAAGATGACGATGCTTGGATATCAGAATAATGTGCTGAGAATAAACTTAAAAGAAAAGACGGCCTCCACAGAACCTCTCAGGATGGACTTTGCGAGGAAATACATAGGCTCGAAGGGTCTTGCCATAAGATATATGTATGAAGAGCTGGAGCCGGGCATAGATGCTCTTGGTGAAAAGAACAAGCTGTTTCTCACGACAGGCCCGCTTACGGGGACTCCCGTGCCGTGCTCCGGCAAGCTGTCGGTAGCGGCAAAGTCGCCGGCTACCGGCACTATGAACGACTGCTCGATAGGTGGTCATGCCGGGATCAGGATAAAATTCGCAGGATACGATATGATAATCTTCGAGGGCATATCGGATGAACCGTGCTATGTCGTGATAGAAGACGACAAGGTCGAATTCCTGGATGCAGGAGATCTGTGGGGAACAGGCTCACATGATGCTGAGGCGATACTGGCTGAAAAATACGGTATAGAATACAGTATCATGTCGATCGGACCTGCAGGTGAGAAGCTGAGCAACATGGCGTGCATCAACTCTGATTATTACAGACAGGCAGGAAGAGGCGGCATAGGCGCAGTCATGGGCTCCAAGAAAATGAAAGCCATACTGATAAAGGGAACAAAGGGCGTCAAAGTAGCGAATATAGAGAAGACTACCGACAGGATACTCGAGATACTTCACGA
>CAKQIZ010000051.1 GCA_934247125.1 uncultured Clostridia bacterium | reverse complement strand
AGCGGTTTCCAGGGCGCGTCGGGAACGATCACATTCAATGCGACCGGCGATCCGATAAAGACGGCGTACATCAGCACCTGGAAAAACGGAAGTAAGATAGAGACGCTCTATACACTCGATCCGCTCGGCTGACAGCCGGTAGACGGCAGCATTCTGACGGCTGGCGATTGGCGGCCCGGGCCGCTGACCTGAACATCAGGGAACAGGCCGGCGCATCAGGAAATGCAGAATGAAAACACGTCAGGGAAACTGGCTTGACTGACGGTAAAAACATAACAGGCAGACATCGATGTGTTCATATAAATATGAATTACTGAAAATAATAAATATAAAACAAAAGGAGAACGATTATGGAACAGAAGATCAAAGATGCATTAGATCAGATAAGACCTTTTCTGCAGAGAGACGGCGGAGATATAGAATTTGTGGAATACACAGATGACAATATCGTAAAAGTAAGACTTCAGGGACACTGCGCAGGATGCCCGGGTGCACAGATGACGATCAAAGGCGTAGTGGAAAAGATCCTGAAGGAAAGCTATCCTGAAGTGGCAGGCGTCGAGGCGGTAATGTAAGGCGATGCTGATAGATGATGCAATAATTAAAATCAGTGAGAACAGGGCAGAGATGATATCATCTCTGTCTGATCTTATTTCTGTGCCAAGTGCAGCACTGGAAGGCTCGGGAGATACACCTTTTGGTGAAAATGTCCAGAGGGCATATGAATATATGATGGAGCTTGCCGCAAAAGAAGGCTTTGCGACATTCAATGCGGACAACTATGGCGGGCATATAGACTTCCGGGGGACAGAAGAAGGGATCGTGGCTGTGATAGGTCACCTGGATGTCGTTCCTGAAGGCGGCGGATGGGACTTCGATCCTTATGGAGGCGAGCTTATAGACGGGTATGTATGCGGGAGAGGTTCGACAGACGACAAGGGACCTGTGATCGCATCTTTTTATGCGATGAAAGCGTTGAAAGAGTGTGGTTATACACCGAAAAAGACTATAAGGCTTATCCTGGGACTCGATGAAGAGACTAACTGGCACGGCATGGACTATTACCTGCAGCATGTGGACAGACTGCCGGATTTCGGATTCACACCGGATGCGGATTTCCCTGCGATAAACGGAGAAATGGGTATCCTGATTTTTGATATCGTCAAAAAATTCGATCCTCCGGGGAGCAAGGGTCTGGAACTCAGCTCGATCAAAGGCGGCACGGCAGCGAATTCCGTGGCAGATCTTGCAAGAGCGGTGCTGCACGACAGTACAGGCGCAGGATACGATAAGATAAAACAGCAGCTGGCAGCTTTCCGGGAAGAAAAAGGCTGCAGGATAAACTGCAGAGGCATCGGAAAAAGCCTGGAGATAACCTCTCACGGAGTATCCGCACACGGAGCCGATCCGGAACAGGGCATCAACGCCATTTCGATCATGATGGAATTCCTGGGAGAACTGAATTTTGCAAACGAGAGCACGAACGATTTCGTGAAATTCTACAATGAGCACATCGGTTATGACCTGCATGGAGAAAGGGCAGGATGCGCATTTGAGGATGATCAGTCCGGGTGTCTGATTTTCAACGTCGGCATGATCGCGCTCGACAAGAAAACAGTGCAGCTGACGATCAACATCAGATATCCGGTCACGATGGACGATGAGGAAGTCTACAGCGGGCTGATGACGGTACTTGACAGATACGATCTGGGGATAGTCAAGGGACAGCACCAGGAGCCGATATATATGCCGGCTGATTCACCGCTGATAACGAAGCTGATGGATATTTACAGAAAGCATACGGGCGATGAGGACTGCGAGCCTGTCGTGATAGGCGGCGGCACGTATGCACGCGCGATGGACAACATCATCGCGTTCGGGGCCAGATTTCCGGAAAGACCGGAGCTGGCCCATCAGAGAAACGAAAAAATATCAGAAGATGACCTTGTGAAGATGGCGCAGATCTATGCAGAAGCGGTCTGGGCGCTGTCGGAGATGGAATAGAGATCGGGTGGAGGGATCCGGATCATGAAAAAAGAATTTTTGATGGCAGGGATCACCATTATTTTGTGGAGCACGCTGCCTGCTGTGTCAAAACTGATAATAAGCCGGCTGGATGCATTTTCTACCACTTTTTACGTGTCGCTGATAGCTGCGCTGACGCTGTTTGTGATAAATCTGGCAAGAGGGGGCCTGAAGACCTATACGAAATATTCGGTAAAGGATTATGCCCGTATCACCGGTCTGGGATCTCTGGGGCTGGGATGCTACACGATGCTGTATTATGTGGGCCTCAGTCATCTGACTTCACAGATCGCCGCGATAATAAATTACATGTGGCCTATCATGATAGTGCTCTTTTCCTGCTTCATACTCAAGGAAAAGCTCACAGCGCGCAAAACGTCGGCGATGTGTATCTCGTTTGCGGGCATGCTCCTGATATGCCTGCAGGGGTTGTTTTCTTTTTCTGCAAAGGGCAGTGCCGCCGGTATGCTGTGCTGTTTTGCGGCGGCGGTATGTTACGGGCTTTATTCGGCGCTGAACAAGAAATATGATTATGATCAGTGGATCGTCCTCAATGTCGCATTTGCCGTGACCGCACTGATGTCAGGGGTGACCTGCGCCGTGACATCGGGATTCCCGCACATAGATCTGACGATATTTGCAGGACTGCTCTGGGTCGGCATTTTTGTAAATGCGATAGCTTATGTGCTGTGGGGGATCGCGATGAACAGCGGAGAGACTGCCAGCATATCTGTCATGGCATATCTGTGTCCGTTCATAAGTCTGATTTTCGGCAGATTGCTCCTGGATGAACATATCACTGCGCTTTCGCTGCTGGGACTTGTGTTCATAGTGGGCGGCGTGCTGATCCAGACGGATCTGAAAGGCGTGCTGATGCGAAAGAAACAAAATATATAATGATACAGACATATAAAACATGTAGTGGTGTATTATTATTATCAGTGTTTCATATGAGTTTTATGGACTTTATGTCAATATTATGTTGGAGTTTGTTCGAGCCTCTTTTAAACTGTGAAAAAATATGGTATATTTAACTATAAAATACAAGCATTGAAAGGGGATTAACGTGATGTTAGCAGATGAACGAAGATCGATGATATTGGAGGTGCTTAATGCAAAAGGTTCGATCAAAGTAAATGATATAGCGAAGAGATTTGATGTCACCGTGGAAACGGCAAGGCGCGATATAGCTGCGCTTCAGGAAAAAAAGCTTGCTAAAAAGGTCTATGGCGGAGCAGTATCGATAGATGATCCTATCATAAAAGATTCACTTTATTCAGCGAGAGAAGTTCTATATACTGCAGAAAAGGCTGCAATAGGAAAGCTAGCGGCATCAATAGTAGGAGAAAACAGCACGGTGTTTCTGGGTTCGGGGACAACAACACTTGAGATTGCTAAAAACTTGAAGCATAAGTCGAATGTTACGGTTATAACTAATTCGATCCCGGTCGTTTTAGAGCTGATGGGCACGGAAATATCCACCTTTTGCATAGGAGGGAAGGTTGGAGGAACAGATATGAATATGACGGGCTCATTTTCCATCATAGCGTTGAAAAATTTTTATGTTGATTATGCATTTATCACAGGACTTGGAATAAGTTTGAATACAGGCGTCACGTGTTACAGCCCGGAGGA
This sequence comes from uncultured Clostridia bacterium, assembly GCA_934247125.1. GTDB lineage: Bacteria > Bacillota > Clostridia > Peptostreptococcales > Anaerovoracaceae > Lentihominibacter. The sequence continues at coordinate 10,762 of CAKQIZ010000051.1, read as the reverse complement.
ATCGACTTTTGCAAAAGAAGTTAAGAAACAGGCCAGCAAAACTATTCTTGTTATGGACAGCAGCAAATTCGGGCAGAATTCTCTGGTGGTGCAGGGAAAAGTGAACGATTACGATGAGATCATAACAGACTCCAATATAGCTCCGCAGCAACTGGAGGAATTTAAAAATCATGATATAGATCTTTTGATTGCAGGAGTTTAGTACGAGGCGGTAGTGGCAGCTTTAAAAATTGATTTAAAAAAGAAATAAAAAGCAATATTCAAGGTAGAAAAGTGAATATTGCTTTTTGATATAATATGTTTTAAAAAGATAATAGAACTTTTTAAAACATCACGCTTAGAGGTTCATTATTGTGGATCCTGCGAATCGATTCTGCAAAGAGTGGAGCTACAGAAAGCGTTTTTATTTTTGTGGACTTTTTCTTTTCGTCGGTAAGAGGGATGGTATTCAGAATGATCACTTCCTCGATGACTGAATTTTCCAGTCTTTCTATAGCAGGACCTGATAGCACGCCGTGTGTCACAGCGACATACACATTTTTTGCACCCAGCTTTTTGATCGCGTTTGCAGCATTTGTGATAGATCCTGCAGTATCGATCATATCGTCCAGAATAATACAGTTTTTATCTTTTACATCGCCTATAACATTCATTACCTCGCTCTGGTTAGGTGCAGGGCGCCTTTTGTCAACGATAGCGATAGGGCATTCGAGCATCTCGGCCATGTATCTTGCGCGGACGACTCCGCCGTGATCCGGTGAAATGATGGCTATATCATCGGCCTTCTTTTTTGTGTAATACTCTGCCAGAACCGGTCTGCCTTGAAGGTGATCGACTGGTATGTCGAAGAAACCCTGAATCTGCATTGCATGTAGATCCATGGTGATAACTCTGTCGGCTCCTGCCGATTCAAGCAGATTTGCAACGAGTTTTGCTGAAATAGGATCCCTTGCCTTGGCCTTTCTATCCTGTCGGGCGTATCCGAAGAAAGGTATGACAGCGTTGATCCTGCCGGCTGAGGCGCGTTTCATGGCATCTATCATGATAAGGAGTTCCATGAGATTATCATTGACCGGGTCACAAGTGGACTGAATGATATAACAATCCGATCCGCGCACTGTTTCGCCCACTGTTACGTTTATTTCACCGTCGCTGAATTTGGCCGCCTTGGCTTTTCCCAGTGGAATAGCAAGGATCGATGATATTTCATGGGCCAGTTCGGGATTGGAGTTTCCTGCAAATAATTTTAAATTGTTGTATTGTTGACAGGTCATGTGACGTTCCTCCTTATATGGGTTTCTAATGGAATAAAATTCTGAATCAATGTGATGAATTTGTAGCTTTAGTGTAGCATGATTTCTGTAATCAGTCAACATGTTGAATAAAAACAACATTAACAAGCGAGAAATGTGGAGATATATACGGATTTAAATATAAATGCAACGTAAAACGGAAATAAACGGGCGAAATATTCGGAAAATACTATTTACAAAAACAAAACTGCGTGATATAATCTCAAAAACTGATAAAAAACAACACAAAACCAAATAAAAACACAACAAGTTAGAAAAGGAGGCAGGAATGGCATTAGTCACTTTAAAAGAGATTCTTAAAGACGCAGTTAAAAATAACTATGCCGTAGGCGCATATGGCGGCTCTGATCTGATATCGGCGATGAGTGCTATACGTGCGGCAGAAGCGACAAAAACGCCGCTTATAATTCTGGAAGAGTTTTCTCTGGTATATGAAAACGACCGGGATCTGGAGCTTCATTTTGCAGCTTTGAACGCAATGGCAGCTCAGGCGAAAATACCTGTTGCGACGATTCTTGACCATGGTGTTTCATATGAAGACTGTTTGAAAGCAATCAAATGGGGGTGTACGAGTGTGATGTTCGATGGTTCATCTCTTCCGATGGAAGAAAATATACGCATCACGAAAAAAGTCGTTGAAGTGGCTCGTGCAGTCGGCGTCAGTGTGGAAGGCGAGATCGGTCATGTTGGCGGCGACGAAGGCGGTGCGACTCTTGAAGGTCTGGAAGTCAATGCGGACGATTACTCGACACCGGAAGAAGCCAAATACTTTGCGGAGCAGACAGGTGTAGACGCACTGGCAGTTGCGATCGGCACAGTTCACGGTACGTTTAAAGGTGAACCCAAGCTTGATATTCCCCGTCTTAGAGAAATCAGGAAAGCAGTAGGAGATCTTCCTCTTGTGCTGCATGGGGGTTCGGGACTGCCGGAAAGTGAATTTAAGAAAGCTGTTGAAAATGGCATAAATAAAATCAACATCTTCACTTCAACGGAAAAAAATGGAGCGGAGAGTGCAAGAGGACTTTTGCAGAACGAGGAAAAATACGTTGTGACATTTGATCAGATAGCAAGAGCTGCTGTTGATTCCATGCAGGAAGGGATCGAACAGCATATCAGAATGTTTCAGACAAAGAGTATTGGATAGAGCGAATCGTAGAAAGGAGATAAAAATGGACTATAAAACCGATGTGGTCATTGTAGGAGCCGGGATAGTAGGAAGCTCCATTGCAAGACAGCTGGCAAGGTATGATCTTGACATTATGGTTGTCGAAAAAAATGAAGACATTGGAGGAACAGCATCACGTCAGAATCAGGGCGTGATATGCGCAACATCTGTGTTTTCGATGTTCATGTATGAAGACGCTTTTATGATGGATGATATGATGACGAATTTGTTTACTATATCTAATGCGCTGATCTATCCGCAGTGGCTTAATGACCTTGAAGTGGCATACCGCGAAACCGGAGCGATATGTGTTGCCAAAAACGAAGAGGAAATGGCTCTGATGGAACGCGCCAGAAAAAAGGGCTGGGAACGCGGCGATTACAGAACACGAAAGGTCACTAAAAAACAGGTTTATGATCTGGTGCCGATGCTGGCGCCTGGATATATAGGTGGATATTACTGCCCTGATGAAAAGGCAGTGGATGTGTTTGATCTGATCATTGCGATCAATCAGAACGCAATGGAAAATGGCGTGAGAGTTTTAACGGGAACCAAAGCGGAAGCTGTTGATATTGATAAAGATACAAATACTGTAAAAGGTTTAAAGACAGATAAAGGATATATCGAAGCCAAATATGTGATCAACTGCTGTGCTATTTATGCGGATGATCTGGCGAAGACAACGGGACATTGTGATTATCGATGTTATCCGAGATACGGACAGTCGCCGATCATGGATAAGAACCTGCCGTACGCACCAATTCCGATGGTCAGACCATGTCCTGGAAGAATAGCTACAGGCGTTGCGATCACTCCGACGTTCAGCGGCAATCTGGGAGTGGGTCCATCGGCAGATAATGGCGAGGATAAAGAGTTCGTTTCTACGACGACAGAGGGACTTAATGGGGTATTTGAAAAAGCGAAAAAGCTGATCCCGGAAATCGACATAAAGGATTCCATAACACAGTTTGTAGGAGCAAGACCATGTAAAGATCCAGCGAACTGGGTGCTGGAGGTGAGCAAAAACGTCAAGGGCTACTGTGAAGCAGTGGGTATCACTCAGGGGATTACAGCTGCACCGGCAGTTGCATGCTATATGGCTAACCTTCTGGAAAATGATGGCCTGAAGCTTGAGCCACGTGATGATTACAATCCAAAACGCAAGAAGTATAAGAAATTCGTCGATATGACAGAAGAAGAAAGGGCTGCAGCGATCGCAGAGGATCCTAGATATGGAAACGTGATATGCCGCTGTGAAACGATCACGGAGGCTGAGATCGTGCGTGTGATACATACACCGCCGTTTGCGCGTTCATTGGATGCAGTCAAGAGAAGACTTCGAGCTGGTATGGGTCGCTGTCAGGGAGGATTCTGTTCTCCGAGAATAGTTGAGATCCTTGCACGTGAATTAAATGTTCCTGTAGAAACGATCACCAAAAACGAGCCGGGGTCGGAAATCGTTGTCGGGAAATGCAGAAAGTGAGGTTGAAAACATGCTGGAATATGATGTAGCTGTAATCGGAGCAGGGCCGGCAGGTTTGGCCGCAGCTCTTGCTGCTAAGGAAAACGGAGCAGAAAAAGTTGTTCTGATCGAACGTGATTTCAGAATGGGAGGTATCCTGGAGCAGTGTATCCATATGGGATTCGGTCTGAAATATTTCAAAGAAGAATTATCGGGGCCGGAATATGCAGGAAGATTCATCAAAATGGTTGAAGAAAAAGGGATAGATGTACTGCTGGACACGATGGTCCTTAATATAGAAGGCGAAGAAAGGATCGTTCATGGTGCGAACAGGGATGGTGTTGTCGTTATCAAAGCAGGGGCCATAGTTCTGTCGATGGGGTGCAGGGAAAGAACGAGAGCTCAGGTCGCCACGCCTGGCACAAGACCTGCAGGAATCTTTACGGCAGGAACAGCTCAGCGTTTTATAAATGTGCAGAACGAGCTGGTTGGAAGAGAAGCTGTCATCGTGGGCTCAGGTGACGTAGGTATGATCATGGCGAGGAGATTGACACTTGAGGGTCTCAAGGTCAAAGGCGTTGTAGAGATCATGCCATATCTTGCAGGACTGACGAGAAATCGTGTGCAATGCCTGGATGATTATGGTATACCTCTTTATCTGAGCCATACGGTAACTGATATAAGAGGTAAGTACAGAGTAGAGGGCGTAAGCGTTGCCGAAATAGATGAAAAACGTGAGATAATACCAGGCAGGGAATTCGATATCGATTGTGATACCATTTTGTTTTCCGTAGGTCTGATACCGGAAAACGAGGTGTCGAAGACTGCGGGTGTACTGCTGGATCCGGTAACTAAGGGCCCAATGGTAGACGATCATATGCAGACAAATGTTGCGGGAGTCTTTGCTTGCGGTAATGTACTTCATGTAAACGATCTGGTGGATAACGTATCTGTGGAGAGCGAAAAAGCCGGAAAGGCTGCTGCTTTGTTTGCGCAGGGCAAACTGGGAACGGATAATGGACATATCGAGGTTGCGGCCGGTGAGAACATCAGGTATGTAACGCCGCAGAGGATCGTTAACGATGGCGAAGAACCGGTAACTGTATATTTCCGTGTAGCCGCTCCGTACGAAAAGGTAAGTATCAAGGCATTTGCGGATGGCGCTGAGTTAAAATCCGTGAAGCGTCCGTTTGTAAACCCGGGAGAAATCGAATCTGTCACGCTGGAAAAGAAGGATCTCGTGAAAGACGGCATCAAGCAGATCGTGATCAGTTTGGCAAAAGAACAGGAGGTACTGTGAAATGGATGAGAAAAAGATCACTTGTATAATTTGCCCTTCCAGCTGCTGCATCACAGTAAAAGGATCCGGTGACAAGGTCGAATCAGTTGATGGATACGGGTGTAAGAGAGGGCTGGAATACGCTGAGGCAGAATATCTTCATCCTGAGAGAAATCTTACTGCGGTGATCAAAGCAAATGGGTTCAAGACACCGGTAGTATCGGTGAGAACGAGCAGGCCTATCCCTAAAGATATGCAGGCGGCATGCATGGAGGTGATCAGGACACTGGAAGCGGATCCGCCGTATACTATAGGCAAAGTAGTTTGCAGTAACATTCTGGGTACAGGGGCAGATATCATATTGACAAATGAGTAACTGTTGTTTGAGTAAAGCGAAAGACGGATAAGAATATTCGTCTGGGAAGTGAGTTTTCTTATGGTTATAGATAAAAGGCCGGAGGCCTCATATGTTATAGCGAATCAGGCAGATGCTACTTCCGATATCGGTAAGATCGCAGAGGAATTCTATGATCTGGGAACCGTATCGAAAGTTGAGAGACTTACAATGGGAGATTCGAATTTCAATTATTTTATCGTATTTGATAAAGATGGAGTTGAAACCAGATATTTTGGACAGCTGTTCAGTTCGTCTACAGAATATGAGAATGTACTTTTTGAGACAGAACTTCGTTCTTATTATGTAAAGCACAATAAGTCGGAGATGCTGTGTGCCGAGCCTCGTCGCACGACAGACGGCAGTTACATGGTAGTGTGTTATTGTCCGGAAATCGGAAAAAACAGGTATTTCTGTGTGTTCGATTTTTTAAAGGGAAATGCGCATGCGCGAGAGAACTGGGCGTATGGTCAGATACCTAAAGATCTGATAAAAGGCTGTGCCATAGGGATCGCGCGTCTGCATGTCGGAGCGTATGGGTTTAAGGAATCAGCGCAGGCTCGAAGTCTTGTGGCAGATTATGAAGCGGAACTTGCGGATTATCGGAAAAAATTCACAGAGGATTTCGAAGCTTTCAGCAAAGATTCTGATTATGAGTATTATGAATATTTTCGTAAATATCAGCCAAGACTTCTGGAAATCCTGGATCGTAATACAGAAGAATATCTTGTGCACAGACGAGAACTTCCGACATGCATATGTCATGTGGATACCAGTCCGCAGAATTATCTGTTCAGTGATGATATGGATCCGATAGGTATATGCGATCTGAATCTAAGCCAGGAATTCCCAAGGCTTGTGGATCTGGGATGGTTTATAAATGAAGGGCTTTGTAAATATGATCCCGAGGCGGTTACTAACAGTCTGGCCGTTGACGACATAAGGCTGTTTATAGATGCGTACGATGAGGAAATCGAAAGTTTAGGTCATCCTGTACTGGGAAGGCTGACGAAGACAGAACGAAAAATGCTGATGAAAGTTTTTGAACTGACTTCGATCAAATGCGGGTTTGCGTATATCTGGGATTATATCGTAAACGATAATCCTACAAATACATATGAATTTAATGTGTACTGGGGAAACTGGACCAAATCCATTATTGAGTTCGTTGAAGAACATATCGATGAGTTCGATCAAAAAATCGTTGGTTCGAACTGCTGAAAGGAGGCGCAATATGAACTTGAATGCAAAAGAATCTTTAGAGAGTAAGCGACTGAAGTTTGCTAAAGTGGGTATTCTTATAGGGTTAGGAGCAGGCGTAGCTTATGGATTTCAGGGAATAGTGCTTGGAGAAGCAGGGGCCATGTCGCCTTTTGCAGATCCGAGCTATGGTCTATGGCTTATATGCGTAGCATCCTTGGTCATGAGCGGTCTTCATGAGATTTTCGCTGGGGTATGGGCGCTGGTGTTCAATACGGCAAGAGGTACTGGTTTGAAAGAATACGGACGCTTGTTAAAGACGAAGATGGGATGGATGCTGATGGGAGGTGCCCTGGTCGGAGGTCCGTTGGCGGCGAGTGCTTATTTGGTTGCTATAAATCTTTGCGGAGCGACATATGCAGCGGCTATCACAGCTTTTTTCCCGGTGATCGGTCAGATACTTAGCTCTATTATTTTTAAAGAAAAAATCAAAGCGAGAGCGTGGGCGGGCATCGTTATCGTTGTCATGGGTTCACTGATCGTCGGATTTGCCCCACCTGAAGGGGTATATCCTTACTTCTATATAGGCATTATTTTTGCACTTATATCAGCTATTTTATGGGCTGTAGAAGGAATTATAGTAACTTATGCTAATGATATAGTTGATGCTTACGTTCCTGTAGGTGTATTCAGGACATTTGGTGCAGGTATTATCGATCTTGTGATTCTTGTTCCGCTTTGCGGAGCTATAGGCGGAGTCGGACTTTCCGGATTCGGAATGATTGCGGACGCTTTTTCGGCAGGCTGGCCTGTGATCCTTGTTGCTGTTGCAGCAATCGGTGGCGCATTCAATTACCTTTCGTTCTATTCTGCCATGAGTATGACAGGTGTGGGAAGAGCGATGGCTTTGGATGTGACTTACGGTGTCTGGAGTATTGCGTTTGGATTCCTGTTCCAGGCATTTGGCCTGATTGAATATTCGATAACCGGACTGGCGATCGTAGGAGTGGTCGTTATCGTTATAGGTACGATTTTAGTAATTGCGAATCCTAAGGAGTTGATCCAGCTGAGAGGAGGAAATGAGGATGTTACCATTTAAAATGAGGATGTATCAGTTTATTGGACAAGCTAATCGACCTGTAGATGCTGACTTTATAATGAACGGGTTAAAAGATGAGTATGGAACGGAGCGCCAGTTTACGAGAAAAAGAGTGGAATTTTATCTGGATTCTCTGGCAAGCGTTGCAATGATCAGAGAAAACAACGTTTATTTCAACCAGGAAAATGAACTGGCGATCGAATATGAACTGACGGCGCTTGGCGAAGAAAGACTGAAATACCTTCCAATAAATAGATAGATGGATAGTATAGACAGCCGGGTGTCGGCATATAGAAATGTTCAGGTGATGTAGATTTGTGTGAACGACGGTCTGGCACCCGTGTGGGTTTATACAGTGAAAAAAGTATCTTCGCAGTATGTGTTATCGGTGTAACTATGGTATTTCTGCAAATGCATACTTGAGAAAGAGTCGGATGTGTCCGGCTCTTTTTTGCTGAGTCTGGCGGGCAGGAACGTGTTACCGGGAAAGCCTCGATGCGCCGGCAACTTGACAAACTCGCTTATTTTGATATCATATCAATGATACCCCTGAATTGGAGAGAATAGATGAAGATAAAAATCAAAGATGTCTTTGAGAAAGATGAAAAAGACATACATGTACAGACCAATGAGAGGCTCGATATCGATGAGATATTCGAAGATGCCAGAGAAGAGCGGCAGGAAATGAGCCTCGAAGAGGAGAAGAACGACGCAACCGGGATATCGGATATGTCAGTACAGGACAGCAGCGAAGAGCCAGCAGTAAATGCCGGGGTCGTTGAAGCGTTTGACGATGCAGAACAGGTCGAACCATCACGGGATGCGGTTGAAGCCGGACCGGAAGAAGTCACGGCGGCAGAGACGCCGGACCAACAGGAGAAGCCTGGTGATGAAACCTGCGAGCCTGCAGGCGAGCAGGCTGAAGCCGCGGCAGCGGCAACCGCTGAAACAGCAGAGTCTCCCGAAGTCGCTGAGAGCGTCGAGCTCTCCGCAGATACTTCGGCTGAAGAAATCCCACTGCCTGAAGCACCGGCAGATCCGGACGTGCTCATAGAACCTGAAGCACCCGAAGCTGCAGCCTTTACAGAAGAACCGTCATACAAAAAATACATATCGCTCGGTGCTATAGCGGCTGCGTTCGTGATACTTGCAGCGGTGATGTTCATTTACAACAACCTTGTTCCGAGGGAGGTCACGGCTGCGATAAACGGAGAAAAATTCGAGTTTGAGAGCAAGGCGCATACGGTGGAAGGGTTCCTTGAGGAAAACGATATCGAATTCAGCGAAGGAGATTACGTTTCACAGCCGCTCACGGCGTATATCAGCGACGGCATGAAGATCAAGATAGATCATGCCACGGATTTTAAGATCACTGCCGACGGCAAGACCAAAAAATACAGGACTCTGGCGAATACGGTCAGCGAGGCGTTAAAGGACAAGAACGTAAAAGTCGGCAGGAATGATATCGTGGAACCGGGACTGGATGAGCTTCTGACAAAAAATATGAAGATCGTCATAAAGCGCGTGAAGATCAAGGAAGAAACAAAGGAAGAAAAGATCGAGTTCAAGACTGTGACGAAGGACGATTCTTCGCTGGATGAAGGGACGACCAAGGTCGTGACCGAAGGCGTGGAAGGCAAGGCGAAGGTCACATACAAGGTGACGTATGTGGACGGTGTCGAATCGTCGCGTTCGGAGATCTCCAGGGAGACACTCACGGCAGCTGTCGACAAGGTGGTCGCAAACGGAACGAGGATAAATTTTGACGGTCAGTCATACAGCCGCAAGCTCGTTGTAAAGGCGTACGCGTATACCGGCGGCGGCACTACTGCGATGGGCACGAGGGCGAGAGTCGGTGAGATAGCAGTGGATCCAGGCGTTATCCCGCTCGGATCGGAAGTGTACATAGAGGGTGTCGGCGCGAGACGTGCGGAGGATACGGGCGGCAATATCGTGGGCAACACGATCGACATCTATATGGACACGAATGCGGAGTGCATAGGCTGGGGCGCAAGGTACGTGACCATATATATCAAATAGCGCCTGCCGTAAGCACATGGCAGAACTGAATAAATATGAAGAAAAACCGGGGCGATAATGATATGCTCCCCTTGAAGCCTGAAGTGGGCGGGGGCGGATCACAGTCGCTCCGGTTTTATAGTTGGTTTGTTTCTCGGATGCCCGCGGATGCCGAGGATCCAAGCTGTTGCGGATCTGTGCAGGACGTTGCGGAACCGCACAGATCATTCGGGTCGCTGGACTGCTATGACTGTCTCGGACGTTGCGGGCCTTTCGGGTCACGGCATCAGGTGTTTTCTGATCAGATCTGCAAAAAGCGCAGCGTCGTCTGCGTTCGAGAATATCGCGCGTGCAGAGGTGTCGTTGCCGCCGCCTTTTCCGTTGTAAAATGAAGCGTATTCTTTTACGAGCGCGCCGCACTTTATGCTGCCGTCGGACGCGAGGATATAAGATGTATTCTTTTTCGCGTAAAGCATTATCAGGCGGCCGGTTTTTCCCATGTAGTGTTTGCCCATGCTGAAGGCGTCATCCAGGGAAAGGTGCTCGAGCGGGTAGACGACAACGTTCGCATCAGCGCCGTCGAGGATAGCATCGAGCCGCGTGCATTCGTTTTCTATATACGCTTTTTTCAGATGGAAAAGCTCGTCTTTCAGGGCTGCGGTCTTTTCCTCCTGCGCTTTGAGCTTTGAAGGAAAATCCTCGACTGAAGAGGAATATCTGTTCGAAAGATCCGTTAACATGTCGTGTTTTATGTCGTAGTCTGCCAGTGCGCGCTGTCCGGCTTCAAAATATATCCTGAACATGCCCTTGTATTTTTCGATTTTGTAGATC
>CAKQIZ010000050.1 GCA_934247125.1 uncultured Clostridia bacterium | reverse complement strand
CGCTATGCGCAGGCGGACGCGCTGATCCGCAGTCTGCTGCTGGATGAGACGTTCAGCGCCCTGTCTCTGGCAGAGCGTACCGCCGTACAGCAGCGCATCCTGACCGAGATCAAAGGGCGGATGTTGGAGGACATCGTCCTGCTGGAAACCAAGCTGGCAAACCCCAAGAAGCAGGTATTTGTCCTGCAATTCCCTGTGGGCGAATTTGACATGGTGGTGTTTGACCCGGAGGCAGGCTCCTGCCGGATTTTCGAGATCAAGCACAGCGAAGAAGCTGTCCCGCAGCAGTATCGCCATCTGATCGACGAGCAAAAATGCGCCCAGACCGAGCACCGCTATGGCCCGATCACAGGAAAGTTCGTCCTCTATCGTGGAGAAAGCCAAGAGATAGACGGCATTCAGTATCAGAACGTGGAAGAATATCTGAGAAGCCTTGCATAACAACGATACAACAAGAACTCATACAGCCTCCGGTTGAAACCAACCGGAGGCTGCCTTTTACTTATTGAATCGCAACTTGTTTATCTGATATGCTATAAACAAGTTTGCCGAAATTGACTTGACGTATGACAAGTAGCAATGCGCAAAAATCGTGCGGCGAGACATCATGTCTTATGAATTATTCTAGGAAAATGGTATCAAAATCATCCGGACAATATAAATTACCAGAGAAGAATTGCTTACCAAGAGAACAAATTGTTTTTTTACGTGTTTTTAACTCAAAATCTTCTGTATGAGTTAAAATAAAGTTTTTAATATCGGCTTTTTCGGCTAAAATACAACCTTCTTTTGTGTTTGAGTGAAGATGGGCAAATTCTTCATCATAATATATAGTTGTATTTTCGTAAATTACCCAATCGGCATCCTTGATATAGTCAAATGGTTTTAGTCGGAATGGCTCGTCACCACAGAAAACAAGCCGTTTTTTATCTGTGAAAACCAACTCATACCCAAGCTGAGGAGTCGTGACACATTTAATATCAAAGAATGTAAATTTACAATTCCAAAGTTCAAGTGTATCTTTGTCTTTTAAAACATGAAAAATAATCTGATGATCAAAGAACTCTATATAAGATGGTTGAATCAAAGCCTCACAAATACAGCGAGTTTTTTGAATTACGTCCTTGTTTCCGTAAATATGCAGGGGCTGTAAGTTCCCTTTTGTAATTGACGTTCCATATAATCTGATAACCCAAATAGCACCAAGAATATGATCAGTGTGGGAGTGACTGATAAACATATGATGTATATCAGTCAGTGAAATATTGGACTTTTCTAACTGATAAAGTATTTGATTGCCACCGCCGGCATCGGTTAAAAACAAATGATCATCTATATTGATCAAAAAGCAAGTATTATAACATCTGGTAACATGTGCATGACCGGTTCCAAGAAAATGTAAATATTTTTTAGAGTTCATAAGTGCCTCCTTTTATGGGGTTAGTATATATTTTGCTTCAGAAAGCTTGTTTTGAAAATTCGATAGCAAAACCGGTAATTCGCTTAGATTGAAATAAGCAGCGGATAACGTATCCAGTAGCACGTTTATGAGATTGCTTCGGAATATATAAGGTGGGAATATATCTGTTAAAAGCAGTCCGTTGTTTATCAACTCATCAAAGTGACGTAACCAAGGGTACTGCGATAAGATATCCGAATTTTTAATAGAGTTCTTCTTAATAGGTTGGCCGCTGATAAATGTAAGCATCTCTGTAATTGAGTCTTGAAGTATCCATTTCATAAATTGCAATCCGCTATCTTTGTGGCGACAGGATTTTGTAATTCCAATAATATCATAATTAATCAATGGAGCCCCGGGAGAAAGCAAAGTTGTCTTTGTGCAATCTGAAATAGTATGACTTGTATTTTCGTTAAACAATGGAGCATTTGATGAGGATAAAAGTGACATTAGAGAGTCACTGTTTATATAACTTTCACATGCAGAAACTGTATTTTTTGTAACAGCGGCATTAGAAATTCTCAAATGTTCAAGGTATTGATGTATGGTTTCATTGACTGATTTGGTAGAGTAATTAATCTTTATATGATCTTTACGAATAAGGTTCAAGTTATAACAGAGGTAGGAAGCGAGTTCATAAAGGGCATGTTCATTATATAAAGACGAAAGAGAACCACCATAGATTGTTTTTGAAAGCGGATTTATCGATCTTGTGAAATGATAAAATAATTCATCATATTCTTTTATTGTCTTTGGGACTTCCAAGGGGTGGTTTTCAGTTTCGTAAAATTCTCGCTGACAATCATGTTTTTGAAATAAATCTGTACGATAAAACAAGAAATATCCCGACGCATTAAAAGAAAAACAACAATGATCCTTAGAAACAGAAGGGAAAAAGACCTCGTTTGGATTTACATATCCGTTTAAATCCGCCCAAAGACTTTCATTATTCTCTTTTGTTAAAAAAGGAGATTTGTTTGTAATTGCAAGTGAATTCTGATTAGCAATCAAGATATCTGCGTTTTCCTGAAGCGTTTTAGGAACTGATTCTGTATCTGACAGGTTGTGCAGGTATAACTTAACGCTAATACCGGATGCGTTTTCAAAGCGCGGGAGCAACTTTTGTAATAACTGAAAACATTTATTATTTGGACCATATATATTTAAAGTCGAAGGAGTAGGCGATTTTTTAATGGCTACTTCTTTTTTTATAAGAGATTCTGTTGAAAGAATGATACTTGAATTATCAAAGGACATATTTGTCGTTTGAGCTAAAATTCGTTCTGCCACCATGTTTCCGAGTTTGGGGTAATTTAGAAAGACGCTGGTAAAATTGTTTTCCAATAAATTATTTATGGAGGAGAGAGTAATAATCTCCGGCTTAACTCCTGTAGTGGAAATGTATTCATGGACCAATTGTATAGCATTCGCGCGAATGATATTGGTGGTAATAAATGCGTCAATTCTTTTTGATGGATCATAGAATTCGAAAGCTTTGACAATTGCATTATGTGGTGTCGAGCCGTAAGTAGTTACTGAAATATTTTTTCTGCGAAGATTTTGCAGCAACACAAGAACAAATTCCTCGGAAAAACGAACACTGTCTACAAAAAGAGCCACTTTTTTGTAATGTTTATAAATAATATAAGAAGAAATGTTTTCTGCAACCTGTTCATAATCAAAGGATACGGTTAGAAAATCCCTTGTTATACCTTTTGGGCGAGGACCAACCAGAATTACGTTTATAGAAAGCGGAATCACATTATAAATAGAAGAATTAATGTAAGTAGGAAATGCAATAATATAACTTACGTTATCAGAGATTGCCCTTTGAACTAATTCTTTTTCATTACGGTATAGATTATGTGTTTCATAGATTTCAACAGTATATCCACGAGAACGCGTGGAATTTAAAATATTATTGTAAAAACTTATATAATGGCGAGAACGCATATCCGGAACAATTAAGAAAATCACTTTTTTGTTCTTTAATCGCAGTGTGCGTGCGGATTCATTGATAGAGTATCCCATCTTTTGAATGGCTTCTTCAACAAGATTGATTTTCTCTGTACTAACATTTCCTTTATTATTAAGAACATTGGATACTGTTCCGGTGGAAACATGAGCAGCTTTGGCAATGTCTTTAATAGTAGGCATATTTGACCTCCTTAATTTGATGGTAATAATTATAGGTGAATATGTATGATTTTGACAATTAAAAAAAATGAAACGATTCAAAAAAATCATCACATGTAATTATAAATGAGTTAAATCAATATGAAAAGAACTTAATATGGTAAAAATATATTGTGATTTGTAAAAAATAAAACTGAATAATGATAATAATATACAAAGAACAATAAGAATAAAAGTATATAAATAATAAAAAAATATAAAAAAACAGATGGAAAAAGCATAATAACTGTGAAACGTTTCAAAATTGAACGATAGAAAAAATGCCCTTTAAAAAATATACTGGAAACATCTTAAAAACCAGAAAGAAATGGAGGGAAAAACATGAAGAAGAGAATTCTCGGTGCAATTCTTGCAACTACTTTAGTGGCATCCATGTTTGCAGGATGTGGCGGTAGAAAAACAGAAAAAGCTGATTCCGCAACAACAGAGGTAAAATCAGAGTCTTCTACAGAAGAGAAGAAAGAAGAAACATCAGCAGACAAGGCTTCGAGTTCAACAGATACAGATGAGGTAATTAAAATCGGTGTTTTAGTTCCTCTGACAGGTGCTTTCTCAGCACTTGGCGTAGATGGCATGGAAGGAACCAAGATGGCGTTCGAAGAGATAGGTGAGGAAATCTGTGGAAAGAAAGTAGAGCTTTATTTTGAAGACACAGCAGCTGATCCGGATCTATGTATTCAGAAAGTCAGCAGACTTGTAGAGCGTGAAGGCGTAGATATCATACTTGGACCGCTGTCAGGTGGTGAAGCTACTGCATTGAAAGACTATGCGGATAATATTCCGGATACAACTATTATTGTTGCCGGTGCTGCATCTGAAGATGTTACTATGCGTGGCGTAAAAGATAATGTATTCCGTACAGCATATACGGGAGCTCAGACCATGTTTGCATTTGGCGATTATATTTATAACGAACTTGGATATAAGAAAATCGTAACGATTGCAGAAGATTATGATTTCCCGTTTTCACAGGTTGGAGGATTACTTCTTAACTATGTAAATGCAGGCGGTGAAGTTTTGAATCGTCTTTGGGTTAATGTAGGAACAACAGACTATAGTTCAATAATAGCTCAGATTCCAAGTGATGCAGATGCTATATATGTAGCACTCGGAGGCGCAGATGCAGTTAACTTCATTTCACAGTTCAATGATTATGGACTTGATATCCCAATCGTTGGTGGATCTATTACAATAGATACAACTACTCTTGCCTCAGATGTTGGATACCTTTTAGAAGGTGTTTATGCCGGATCTCATTATGCACAGGTTCTACCTTATCCGGAATTTAAGGAATTTGATTCATCGTTTGTTGATCGATATGGAAGGGCATCTTCCTTATTCGCAGCTGACTATTATATTGGCGCTCAGGTATGTATAAAGGCACTTGAAGCTGTTGAAGGAAACTGCAATGACATTCCTGAATTTAGACAGGCTATTCTTGATGTGGCTTATGATAGCCCACGTGGACCATTTAGTTTTGATGATTATCATAATGTAGTAGAAGATGTTTATATTACACAGGTTCAGAATGTGGATGGAGAGCTTAGAAATGTAGTTGTTGAGACATACGAAAATCAGACACAGTTTGGTCCGTATGACCCTGATTGGTATCAGTCACAGCCATCTTTTGATCGTGAGAATCCAACAATCGAATCTATTAAAAGTGCGAAATACGCTGAATAATTATGTGAAAAACAATACCAAGATGCCTTTTGGCATCTTGGTATATAAATTCAAGAAGAAAGTAGGGAGCAAACATGGAACAGAGGAATTCGGTACCGATTTTGTCATTACATAATGTATCAAAAAATTTCGGCGGTGTGCGAGCTGTTAGCAATGTTACCCTCGATGTGCTTAGCGGTGAAAGAAAACTGATTATCGGAACCAATGGTGCAGGAAAAACAACACTGTTCAACATGATTGCAGGTGATTTGAGTGTTTCGGAGGGAAGCATAGAATTATTTGGAGAAAATGTAACCCAAATGTCTGTTCGGAAACGAGTAAAGAAAGGAATTCGAAGAACCTATCAGACGTCTTCTTTATTCGATGGATTAACGGTAAGACAGAATTTTTATTTGGCGTTATTAGGGGATGAGAAAACTCTTTCTCATCTAAATATGTTTAAACAGTACAGAAAAAACAAATCATATGAAGTAGAGATTGAAAAACTATCTCGTGAAGTGGGCATATACGATAAGTTGGAGGAGCAGGTTGCGAATCTTTCTCATGGTGAAAGAAGGCAGCTTGAATTCGGACTTGCAATAATTACCAAACCGAAAATGCTTTTGTTTGATGAGCCTGCAGCAGGACTGTCAGCAGAAGAACGTGAAATAATGAAGGGATTGATCCAGAAACTCGATCGAAGCGTTACCGTTATTATGATTGAACATGATATAGAGTTGGCATTTGCTGTTGCAGATAATGTTGTTGTTATGTTTGATGGTGAGGTTGTTGCGGAAGGTAGTGTAGAAGAGATTCGGAATAATGATATAGTAAAAAGAATTTATCTGGGGGAGGCGTTGCATGAATAATTCGATTCTTAAAGCAGAAGATGTGCATGTATATTATGGCGGAAGTCATATCCTTCAGGGTGTTTCAATGGACTTGAAAAAGGGTTCTATGACAATTATCGGGCGTAATGGTATGGGAAAGACTACATTTGTTAAGGCAATTATGGGTCTGGTTCCAACAAGACAAGGGAAAATTTATCTTGATGGAGAATTAATTACCGGATTAAAACCGCATCAAATCGCACGTAAAGGTATTGGATATGTGCCACAGGGAAGAAAAATATTTCCGTCATTGAGTGTAGATGAGCAGCTTCGTTTTATAGCAAATGGAAAAGGAGGAGACGATGGATGGACACCGGAGAAGGTTTATGAGTTTTTTCCGCGTTTGAAAGAACGTTATAAGCAGAGTGGAACAAATCTTTCTGGCGGAGAACAGCAGATGCTGGCAATTGGAAGAGCTTTGGTGACCAATCCTAAATTGCTGATCATGGATGAGCCATCCGAGGGATTGGCTCCGGTAATTGTAGATCAGTTGATTGAATTTTGTCAGAAACTCAATCAGACAAATATGTCTTTGATTCTGGTTGAACAGAGTCTTAGATTTGCCAGAGAAGTTTCAAGCTATACAAATGTAATGCTTACAGGTAAGTTTGTATATCAAGATAAGTTCGATAAACTTCTTGCAGATAAAGAGTTAACACATCAGATTATAGGCATTGGCTAGGGAGGGTTAAAGAATTGAAAAGATTTACACGCGAGGAAATTAAAACACGTTTAAATGAACGTCTTAATAAAAAAGAACCGATTATTGCATGTGAGGCAGGGGTTGGATTAGTAGCAAAAATGTATGAAATGTATGGGATTGATATGATTTTTGTTACATCAGCAGCAGTATTCAGAAGCCGTGGTGTAGATGATATTTTTTCATTAACATCCTATGGCGAGTGTAACGAAATGACTTATGAGGCAGTTCGTCGTGTTCATGGAATGACGAACAATACACCTGTAATTGCCGGATTGAATGTTCAGGATCCTAGATGCATTATGGCAGAGCAGGTAAATATGTTTGATCGAGCCGGCGTTTCTGGTATTATCAATTCTCCTTCGATGTGCGCATTTGTTTCCGGTATCACGGTAGAGTCACCTCATAAGTTAGAGAGCGATATGCTTGTAGAAGCAAGGGATAAATATGAAATGTTCTCTGTAGCTGATGGCTTTTTTAGAAAAGATCTTAGAAGATATGCAGAAGCTCATCCTGATATGATAATCATTGATTTAAAGTGGGCAGTTGATGAAGGAATCGATCCAAGTATTGCGTTTGATGAAGAAATCCGTCCGGATTATCCGCCTAAATCATTTAATCCCCTTTATTACAACGATGTAGAAGCATGTTGTAAAGAAGTCCAGGAATGCTATGAGGAGTTAAAGGCAATTTCTCCTGAAACATTTATCTTAGTACATGGTGGACCTTTCTATAAATTTGAAAATATTCAGAAATTATTTGAATTAACGGATGTAGATGGTTTCTATGGATCAAAATGTCTAGATACAGATGTTATGCGTAAATACATTCTTGAGAGCCAGAAGGAGTTCTCAAGTTTAAAACTTAGCAAGGAGGTATTTTGATCATGACAAAATTCACACGTGAAAGAGTTATTGAACGTCTTCGTGCGAAATTAGCACTTGGTCGCCCGCTTATTGGAGCAGGAGCAGGAACGGCGCTAATTGGACAGATTCTTGAAGAAGCAGAAGTTGATATGATTTTTGCATATTGTACCGGAGAATTTCGTCTAGATGGATATCCATCAGTTTATGGAAATATGCCTTTTCAGGATTGTGACGTACAGTCATTAAAGCAGATTAAATTATTAAATGCAGTTGTAAAGAATACTCCTGTAATAGCGGGTCTCGGATCCGGCGGTCCTAATGCTGATTATGCAACATTAATGGATCAGTTTGTTGAAGCAGGATATGCAGGTGTAATTAATGTGCCTTTATCTCCATATCAGCCTTTAGGACCTGGACTTAGCATTGGCATGCAAGGGGAGTATCGCAAGAAAATTAATTCAGGCCTTGACGGAGCAGTAGAAATGGTTGCTACTGCTGCGAAAAAGAACATTTTCTCATGTGGTTATGGATTTACTGATGAAGCTCTTATCAAATTTGCAGCAGCAGGTGCAGATCTTTTGATCCCTCATATGGGACTTACGCTTGGAGGAAGTTGCGGTGCCTATAGTAAAGATGTAGATGCAAATAGAGAAGCAGAGTATGAGAGACTTGCCAGAATGTGCGAGCTTTGCTATAGGGAGAATCCAAATGCGTTGATTATTGCACATGGTGGTCTTCTCTCTACACCTGAAAGTGTAAAACCGGCATTTGAAACATCAAGAACAATGGGATTTATCGGTGCATCCAGTACAGAACGCCTTCCTATTGAAAAAGGAATTAAAGAAACGATGCTTCAATTAAGAACTATTAAAAAAAGATAAAACATTACTAAAGTAAGAAAAGAGGTTGCTTTAGAGAACAACAATGCATGTTTTTCTTTTGTAACCTCAACTTTTACAGAAAAGAAATTATACGGAACTAAGGAGGAGTGGTTATGGCAACAGTTGTATGTGCAGGAACACTTGATACAAAGGGTATAGAGTATTCCTATATAAAAAAATGCATAGAAGAAACAGGATGTAATGTAATACTTGTAAATACAGGTATTCTTGGTAAACCTCCAATTGTTCCGGATATTTCGTCTAGAGAAATAGCAAAATACGGTGGGATAGATCTTGATTCAATTCAATTTGCGCAGGAAGGAAGCGATACCAGAGCTGTTGCAATTGAAGCAATGAGTAAGGGACTTGAGGTTTGCCTTGCAAAACTTGTTGCTGAAGGAAAATGTGATGCAGTATTTGGAATGGGAGGGTCCGGAGGGACGAATATATTAAGTGGCGCAATGAAAACTCTTCCATTAGGTATTCCCAAAATGCTTTTGTCTACAATGATGTCTGGGGATGTAAGACCTTATGTAGGCGGAACTGATATGACTATGATGTATTCTGTTACAGATATAGCAGGTTTAAATGGCTTTTCTCGTCTCATTCTTGCAAATGCGGCGCATGCAGTGGCAGGAATGGCAAATGGAAGAAAAGAGGCTCTTAAGAATGCTAGTGGAGATAATAAACCATTGGTTGCAATCAGCATGTTTGGAATTACAACACCAGGCGTGCTTCACATGAGAGAAATTCTGGAAAGAAATGGATTTGAAACAATTGTATTTCATGCGACAGGATCAGGTGGCATGGCAATGGAATCCATGATCAAAGAAGGCTTTATAGATGGAGTGATTGATTATACAACATCTGAATTATGCGATTATGAATATAATGGTGCATTTTCAGCGGGTCCGGACAGGCTAACCGCAGCCAGTCAAATGAAGATTCCACAGGTTATTGT
Organism: uncultured Clostridia bacterium; assembly: GCA_934247125.1. Taxonomy (GTDB): domain Bacteria; phylum Bacillota; class Clostridia; order Peptostreptococcales; family Anaerovoracaceae; genus Lentihominibacter. Next base: position 4,967 of record CAKQIZ010000050.1, on the reverse strand, counting down.
TCCGGGAGCCCTTGAAGTATTGAATTATAATGGCGTAGCCTGTGTCCCTCCTGAAAATAATGTTCCTGAGCGAAAATTGATTATTCATAATCCTACAGTATGTGCTGTGAAAGCAACAAATGAAGAATTGGCTAATTTGGGAAATATCCTCGGAACAAAAGCGGCAAAGTCTGATGGACATACAGAGGTTCTATTGCCGTTGGGTGGACTGGATTCATATGAAAAAGCCGGCGGTCCATGGGAAGATAAAGAGAGTGATGAAATTCTTTTTAAAGCAATTGAAAATGCTATTGCTGGAAAGCTGCCAGTAAGAAGAATAGATGGAAATATCAATGATGCTTCATTCTCAGAGGAGACTGTAAATACATTTTTTAGGCTTTGGAAAGGTAGGAAATGATTATGCAGTCGAAAAGTGATTTTTTAAAAGCAATTAATAATAAAATAAATCATGGGGAAGCAATCATTGTTACCGGTGTTGGTAGTGGGCTTACAGCCAAGGGAGCATGTCTTGGTGGAGCAGATATATTAGCCACTTATAATACTGCTGTATATCGTGTATATGGCGTTCCGACGGCAATGGCATTTCTTCCATATGATGATTGTAACAAAATAGCATTTGATACTCTGCCACAGGTTTTGGCTAATTCGGGAGATGTTCCTGTTATAATTGGGCTTGGTGCTCATGATCCTAGAAGAAATATTAAACGAATGGTATTGCAGGCAAAGGAAATGGGTGCTGCAGGAATAACAAATGAGCCGTTCATTGGAATGTATGAGGGAGATTTAAGAAAACAGTTGGAAGCTGCAAATATTGGATTTAATAGAGAAATCGAGATGATAAAAACAGCTTCTGAAGAGGGAATGTTGACACTTGCATATGTATATAACGAAAATGAAGCAATTGAAATGGCATTTGCGGGAGCTGATATGCTGGGTGTTATGGTCGGAGGCGTAACAAGCGGAGGAACAGCAGGTGGAGTTGAAACAGTAGGGATTGATTCTGCAATTGAAATTACAAATCGGATTGGAGAAGCATTAAAAGTAGCGGGAAAGACAATTCCGTTATTGATTCATGGAGGTCCGCTGAATGATGTAGAGCCTGTGCGCAAAGTAATAAATAAGTCGTATGCAGTAGGCTATGTGACAGGATCAACTGGAGAACGTGTACCTACAGTTAATGCTGTAAAAGACAAAATAGCTGATTTTTCATCAATCAGAAAGGAGTGAATGGCATGCAATTTGGAATGATATTAATGAACGGTATCACATATGCGGGATTGCTGTTCATGTGTGCGAGCGGGTTAACATTGATTTTTGGCCTTATGAACGTTGTAAATATGAGCCATGGAGTTTTGTATCTTACAGGTGCATATTTAGGACTGGTTGTACAGCAGCTTTCTGGGAATTGGGTTCTTGGAATTATTGCGGGTGGAGTTATTACGGCAGTAATCTGCTTGGTTTTGAAATTATCGTTATTTGACCGAGTGCTTGGAGATAGTAATAGAGAAACATTGCTTACGCTTGGTTTGAATTTGATTATTTGCGATATTTTGCTTTGCGTCTTTGGTGGGACACCAAGAACGGTACAAGCTCCGGAAACAATTAGAAGAGCTGTTGACTTAGGATTTATGAAGTATCCATTAATTAGAATTGTAATTCTATTAATTGCAATTGTAGAGTTTATTGTCTTGATTATACTGATTAAAAAAACGCGTATAGGACAGTATATTCGAGCCGGAGTAGATGATAGGCAGATGACATCTGCATTAGGTGTGAACATTAATGCTGTATTTACGTTTGTATTTATTTTAGGGGGATTCCTGGTAGGAACAAGCGGCGTACTTGGTGGAACTTATCTTTCTTTTACACAGGGGTTTGATGCAACTATTCTTACATATTCTTTGGTAGTAGTAATAATGGGTGGTCTAGGAAACTTGTGGGGTGCAGCGCTTGGTGCAGTCATCGTTGGATGTATAGATAGTTTTATGAAAGCGACTGTTACTAATTTGGCAATGATTGCTATTTTTGGAGCTTTGATGATAGTACTTGCATTCAGGCCTAGAGGCTTACTTGGAAAGGAGACGAGGTCATGAGCAAAACAATTAGGATAAAACAAAGTCAAAAAATATTTGTATCAGGTTTGCTGATTGTTGTTGCAGTATTGTTTTTGGCTCCGATGTTTATGGATTCTTTTATGATATTCCTTTTGACACGTGTACTGTTTATGGGATTGGCAGCAATGAGTCTGTATATCATCATGGGACTTGGAAATATGATGTCATTTGCACAAATGGCTTTTTTTGGAATCACTGCATACGGCATTGGAATTACTACAACGAAGTTAGGGTGGTCATTTTGGCCGGCAGTTGTTTTCGGGTTATTGATCACAGTTGCATTTTCAGCAGTGTTTTCATTGATTGCAATTCGAACCAGGGGCAATTACTTTTTAATGATTACACTTGCATTAGGACAAATGATGTATTTAGCGGCACAGCAATGGGTAGAATTGACAGGTGGATTTAGCGGGACAACAGCGATTCCAGTTCCGAGTTTTGCAAGAAATCGCAACGAGTTATATTATCTGTTTCTTGTAATTGTTTTGATTATCTACATTTTTCTAAAGAGAATGATCAATTCGCCATTTGGTGTTGCATTGCAGGGTGTTAGAGACGATGAAAAGAAAATGGCGGCATTAGGATTCAACTATCAGTTGATACGTTATGTTGCTTTGTTGTTATCAAGTTTATTAGCAGGGCTTGCAGGATTTATGTCAGTAATGTTTTATACAATGATTTCGCCAAATACTCTGGTTATTTCAAACTCAATTGCAATTTTATTTATGTGTTTGATTGGAGGTAGAGAAAAACTGGAAGGAGCTCTGCTGGGATCACTTATTTACCTGATCTTACAGGAAGTTGCGAGCCAGTATACAGAACGATATCAGATTATTATTGGTGTATTCTTTATTGTTGTAGTTCTTTTCCTTCCGAAAGGTATTCTCGGTTTTAAAAGAAAAGCAAAGATAAAAAATGAAAAATAAAAAGGTTTTGATTTTAAATGGAAGTCCAAGAAAAGATGGAAATACAGAACAATTAGTGCGATTTTTTAAAAATGGATGTATTGATTCCGGAAAGATAGTCATCCAATTCGACATATATAACATGGCTATCAACCCTTGTATAGGATGTATGCAAGGTGGAAAAAGCATAGAACAACCATGTATGCAAAAGGATGATATGACTGATATATATAATGCTTTTATCAAATCCGATATTGTTTGTTTTTCATCTCCGGTATACTTCTGGTCTGTTTGTGGACCGTTAAAAACGGTAATAGATAGGTTATATGCATTTAAAGAATGCGATGGAAAGTTGAAAATGCCATATAAAAAAACAGTGTTATTGATGGCAGCAGGCGGAAAGCGAGTGAATCATGTTGAAACATGGTTTGAGGCATTAAATAGTTATCTTGGATGGAATTTAAAGGGCTGCATTATTTGTAAAAATCGATTAAAAGCCGGCGAAATTGATGGAGCAGTTGAGTTAGAAGAAGCTTATAGGTTAGGAATAGAGCTGGAATAATAGATTTTATAGATGCTTGAATATACGAACAATGAGATATATCAGTTAAGGAATATAAACGGAGGCATGATAGATGAGAATAGCAATTGGTTGTGATCCGAATGCAAAGACGGCAAAAGAGGAATTAATTAAATATATTGAATCTAAAAATCTTGGAGAAGTAACAGATTTTGGAAGTGAAGATCCAATTTATGCGAATGTTGCAATAAAAGTTGCTGAGGCAGTTGCAAGCAAAGAGTATGATAGGGGTATTTTAATTTGCGGTACAGGACTAGGGGTTTCCATAGCTGCAAATAAAGTGGAGGGGGCATATGCCGCATTATTGACCGATGCATATTCAGCTGAGCGTGCAAGATTAAGCAATGATGCTAATATTGCGTGTATGGGAGCGTTTACTACAGGATCAAAAGAACGTGAACTTTTTACACAGATCTTTTTATCAAATGAATTTGTGAAAGGCTGCTCGTCGCAGCCCAAAGTAGATGCATTTGTGAACTATGATCATAATAGATAGTATGGAGCAGATTTTATGAAAAAAAAGCTTTATGTTGGGACTAATACAAAAATGTTCAAAACACCTTCGGAAGCAGAACAGCATATTAAAAGATTATTGGAGTTGACAAGAGATATTCCGGAGAGTGAAATTCATAGATTTATTATTCCTTCTTATACATCGCTGCATATAGCTAAACCGGCAGGTGAGAATGTTATTCAGATTGGTGCACAGAATATGGGATGGGAGGAAAGAGGGCAGTTTACTGGCGAAATTTCTCCGCTCATGTTGCAGGAACTGGGAATAGATCTTGTTATGATCGGACATTCAGAACGTAGACATATTCTTCATGAAACGGATTTTGAAGAAGAAAAAAAGGTTGCCTGTGCCCTTGCACATGGATTTACAACATTGTTGTGCATTGGGGAAACTGCAGCGCAGAAGGAATATGGTATTAGCAAGGAAGCTCTTGCGGAACAATTGAAGATTGGTCTGCATCAAGTTACTAGAGAACAGGCTGAATCTAAGCTTTGGATTGCATATGAACCGGTATGGGCAATTGGCGTTAATGGAGTTCCTGCAAATCCGGATTATGTAGAAGAGATTCATTCGCATATTAAAAAGGTGCTGGTTGAGTTATTTGGAGAAGAGATGTCCGAAAACATACCGGTGTTATACGGAGGCAGTGTTAATAATGAAAACGCAACAAAACTGATAATTAAACCGTCTGTAGATGGTTTATTTATTGGAAGAAGTGCATGGGATGCTGATAATTTTAACAAAATTATTAGAGATGTGATGCCATTGTTTAAAGAATGCAGATTGCCACCTGAAACGGCCAGCTGTGCCATATTAAACGGTCGCATCTCGCCATAATCAGCGGTCGCTCTGTG
>CAKQIZ010000049.1 GCA_934247125.1 uncultured Clostridia bacterium | reverse complement strand
CTAAGTATACTGAGCCGGAAACGGAGAAAGTTGTCGATTCAGTAGAAGTTGAGGTCAAGAAGCCGGAACCTAAAAAGACGGCAGACAAACCGGCAGACGGCGAAAAGAAGGCAGACGCTGCAGCAGGTGAAGACAAACTTACGTGTGATTTAGATGTATGTGTATATTGCGGACTTTGTGCAAAGAACTGCCCATGTGATGCTTTAACAGTCGACAGAAAAGAAAAAGTCTGGAAAGTCGATGAAGATGCATGTGTGAAGTGCGGAGCATGTGTTGACAAGTGTCCTAAGAAGTGTCTTTCACTGTAAGGACTGTGACCGTGCCGGCCGCGGGGCCGCAGGAACGGCGACATCAGTGCAGACGCTATCGGCATATAAGTATATGAAAATGTAAGTGATGCGGAAATATGCAGACAGGCAGTGCCCTGTTTGCATATTTTTATAGCTCCGGAAATATCTTCAGGAGATATTTCCGGAGCTATAAAAAAGAAGATTAAACATGCAGCGCCTCGCTTTTTTGCGGAAAAATCTTGACATTGACACTGCTGTAATATACAATTATTTAGCGACTTTATGTAAATAATCAATTAAGGGCAGAAACTGCTCTTACTTTTAAGTTAAACGGAGGACAGATAAAATGAGAGTAAAGGTTACACTTGCATGCACAGAATGTAAGCAGAGAAATTACAATACGGTAAAGAACAAGAAGAACACTGCTGACCGTATAGAAATGAACAAGTACTGCAAGTTCTGCAGAAAACACACACTTCACAAGGAAACGAAGTAAGGGAGAATTGCCATGGCAAAAACGTCAAAGGGTAAAGGCAGCAATACCGCCACAGTCAGACAGAGGGCTGCAGCAGCATCTACCCGCAAAAGGAAGAAAGGAAGCATAAAGGAATATTTCAAGGGTGTAAAACTTGAAATGAAAAAAGTAGTATGGCCGACAAAGAAAGAACTCGGATCTTTCACAGCTGTAGTGCTTGTTACTTGTGCAGCCTTTGCAGTTGTATTTTGGGCAGTTGACACAGGCGTACTGGCAGCTATAAAGGCAGTATGTTTCTAAAGCGTGCAAGATAGGAGCTTAAAGATACAATGTGTGAAAACAATGAAGGTAAAAAATTAAACCTTGAAGGACTGGAAGGTCTCAGGGGTGACGGAGAAGCCAAATGGTATGTGGTTCACACTTATTCCGGTCATGAAAACAAGGTTAAAGTGAACATCGAGAAAATCGTTGAGAACAGAGGTATGCAGAACCTTATTCTGGACGTGATAGTGCCGACGGAAGACAGAGTCGAGGTCAAAAACGGACAGCGTAAGGTGAAGACCAGAAAAATGTTCCCGGGATACGTTCTTGTAAAGATGATAGTGACAAATGAATCCTGGTATCTTGTGCGGAATACACAGGGTGTTACAGGCTTCGTAGGTCACGGCTCGGATCCTATCCCGCTCACTACAGAGGAAGTGAGAAGAATGGGCATCGAGAAAATATATATCGATCTGGATATCGATGTGGGTGACACGGTGAAAGTTATCAATGGGCCTTTTGAAAACTTCATGGGAGTTGTTGAAGAGGTCAACATGGAAAAACAGACGCTCAAAGCCAAAGTGTCGATGTTCGGAAGAGACACGCCAGTAGAGCTGGATTTTGCTCAGGTCGACAAGATCTGATGAAACCGGCTTTCATATTAAATCTATGACCCCGTAGGGGAATAACAAAGAAAGGAGAATAACAGTAATGGCTAAAAAGATCGAAGGTTATATCAAACTTCAGATTCCTGCCGGCAATGCAAACCCTGCACCTCCTGTTGGACCAGCTTTAGGTCAGCACGGTGTTAACATTATGGATTTCTGTAAGCAGTTCAACGCTAAAACACAGGATCAGCCTGGAATGATAATTCCGGTAGTAATCACTGTTTATGCAGACCATTCGTTTTCATTCATTTGCAAAACACCGCCTGCAGCAGTATTACTCAAGAAGGCAGCAGGTCTTGAATCAGCTTCAGGTGAACCTAACAAAACTAAGGTTGCAACTCTTACAAGAGCACAGGCTGAGGAAATCGCAAAGACAAAGATGCCGGATCTTAATGCAGCAAGCCTTGAAGCAGCAACAGAGATGATCAAGGGTACTGCAAGAAGTATGGGAATCGTTATTGAAGACTAAAACAGAGTGGGAGACCGCAGAGATCAGAGTTCTGTTCGGAAGCGGACGGTGACGATCCGGGATGCGGTTGTGAGTACCACAAGGAGGAAAGAATGCCTAAAAGAGGAAAGAAGTATCAGGATTCTGTAAAAGAATTCGACAGAGCTGAATTGTTTGATGTTGATCAGGCTATGGAGATCGTTGTAAAAAATGCGAAAGCCAAGTTTGATGAAACAGTTGAACTTCATGCAAGATTAGGTGTTGACGGCAGACATGCCGATCAGCAGGTAAGAGGAGCTATAGTGCTTCCGCACGGAGTTGGTAAAACGAAGAAGGTGCTGGTATTTGCAAAAGGCCCTAAGGCTACAGAAGCAGAAGAAGCCGGTGCTGATTTCGTAGGAGCTGAAGAAATGGCTCAGAAAATCCAGAGCGAAAACTGGTTTGACTTTGATGTCGTTGTTGCGACACCTGATATGATGGGTGTTGTTGGTAGATTAGGTAAGATCCTGGGACCTAAGGGTCTCATGCCTAACCCTAAGTCAGGCACAGTAACTATGGATGTTGCAAAGGCTGTCGAAGAAGTCAAGGCCGGTAAGGTTGAATATCGTCTGGACAAAGCAAACATCATCCATACTCCTATAGGAAAAGCTTCGTTCGGACCTGAAAAGCTGACTGACAATTTCAATGCACTTATCGGTGCGATCATAAAGGCTAAGCCTGCAGCAGCAAAAGGTCAGTATCTGAAGAGTGTAGTTGTTACATCTACTATGGGACCTGGAGTGAAGATCAACCCTTTAAAGCTGGGTTAGATCTTAAACGGAACAGAATATTATAGACCGTAGACAGCGAGGAGCTGGCGCTGATATAGTGAGATGCCGCCGGCTTTAAACAGGAACCTCGCCGAGGTACAATGTAAATACATTTGCCTTGCTGTCGCGCGGATAGCAAGGCTATTTTATAGCGTACCCGAAAAAAGATTCTTTAGAAAGGAGAATGCGCGATAATGAAAGAAGCTTACAAACAGAAGCAAGTAATAATTGACGAAATAAAAGACAAGTTTGAAAGAGCGACATCTGTTGTGGTTGTTGATTACATCGGGATCACAGTTGCAGAAGCAGATGCTATGAGAAAGAAACTTCGCGAAGCAGATGTTGACTATACTGTTTACAAGAACACTCTGGTTAACAGAGCTATCGAAGGTACTGAATATGAAGTGCTGAAGGACACTCTCGCAGGACCGAGCGGATTTGCATTCAGCTATGATGATGCTACTGCACCTGCAAGAGTTCTGGATGGAGCTATCAAAGAGTACAAGAAGATGGAATTCAAAGGTGGTATCGTAGAAGGCGAATACTATGACAAAGAAGGTATTCAGCAGCTTGCATCGATTCCGTCAAGAGATGTTCTCATTTCCAAATTCATGGGAAGTATACAGTCGCCGATCGCAAACTTTGCAAGAGTGGTTTCGCAGATCGCAGAGCAGAAAGAAGCGTAAACGCTTACTTTGCGGCATGTGTATGAACGGACCTTTGCAGAAAGAGCTGAGTGCATAAACGCATGAAACTTTCTGCTGACAGGCTCAACAGAAGTTATCGGTATAGATCATATATACTGAAATAATCATAAAGGAGAAATAAAATGAACAAAGATCAGATAATTGAAGCTATAAAAGAAATGTCAGTTTTAGAGTTAAACGAGCTGGTTAAGGCTTGTGAAGAAGAATTCGGCGTATCAGCAGCAGCAGGCGTTGTAGTTGCAGCAGCAGACGGCGCAGCAGCAGCAGGCGAAGAACAGACTGAATTCACAGTAGTTCTTAAGGAAGTCGGAGCAGAAAAGATCAAGGTTATCAAGGCTGTAAGAGAAATCACAGGATTAGGACTCAAGGAAGCTAAGGAACTGGTTGACGGAGCTCCATCAAACCTCAAAGAAGGATGCGAAAAGGCAGAGGCTGAAGGATACAAGGCACAGCTCGAAGAAGTTGGAGCAGTTGTTGAACTCAAATAAGATCGCATTTTCAGAAGAAAAAGCACTGTGGCAGATGACTTCGTGTCATCTGCCGTTTTTTTAAGAAAATCATTTTCCGGATACCTATGTGAAGAAAATGAAAAATATTCCAAAAACTATTGACGGTTTGACAACAATGTGGTATCATAATAAACTGCCCTGCAAATGTAATTTGTTAAAGATATAAGGAGTGATGACTATGCCAAATCCGATAAAATTAGGTAGAAAAGAACGAATGACCTTTTCGAAAATCAATGAAGTGGCAGAAATGCCAAATCTGATCCAGATTCAGACGGATTCATATGATTGGTTTGTAAGAGAAGGTTTTCGTGAAGTTTTTGAGGATGTTTCGCCGATCAAGGATTATGCGGACAATCTGGTTCTCGAATTCATTGACTACTCCCTTACAGATCCGCCTAAATACGGGCAGGAAGAGTGTAAGGAGAGAGACGTTACCTATGCAGCTCCGTTAAAAGTAAGAGTACGTCTGGTAAATAAGGAAACCGGAGAAGTAAAGGAACAGGAAGTTTTCATGGGGGATTTCCCGCTGATGACTGAAAAGGGTACTTTTATCTACAATGGTGCGGAGAGAGTTGTAGTTACTCAGCTCGTGCGTTCACCAGGACCTTATTATGATAAAGAAATAGATAAATCAGGTAAAAATCTGTTCTTCACAACAGTCATCCCTAACAGGGGGGCATGGCTCGAATATGAAACTGACTCCAATGAAATAATTTCTGTCAGAGTCGACAGGACGAGAAAACAGCCTGTGACAACTCTTCTCAGAGCGATGGGCATGGGAAGCAACCAGGAGATCCTGGATACTTTCGGCGAAGAGCCAAGACTGTTAAAAACGCTGGAAAAGGATACGACTACGAACTATGAGGAAGGTCTCAAAGAGATATACAAGAAACTGAGACCTGGCGAACCGCCTACGCTTGAGAGTGCGCAGTCGCTGTTCGATTCGATGTTCTTTGATCCTAAGCGTTATGATCTGGCGAAGGTCGGAAGATATAAATACAATAAAAAACTGGGGCTTTTCAACAGACTTGTCGGCAATGCAGTGGCTGAAGACGTCATAGATCCGAATACAGGAGAGATCCTGGCTGAGAAGGATCAGACGGTAGGCAAGGAACTGGCAAGACAGATAGAAAATGCCGGAGTTGAATTTGTAATGGTCAAGAGTCCTGCAGATGACGGGAAAGTGACCAAAGTAATAGGAAATCAATTCGTTGATATCGATTCATATATAGATTTTGATATCTCAGATATCAAAATACCTAAACAGGTCTATTACCCTGTACTGATGGATATCCTTCGTGAGAACGAAGATCAGGAGTCTGTGAAAGAGGCTATCAGATACAGGAAGAATGAGCTGTCTCCTAAGCATATACTGATTGCAGACGTCATAGCGTCAGTGAGCTACCTGCTCAACCTCAACTACGGCATAGGGAACATAGACGACATAGACCATCTGGGTAACAGAAGACTGAGAACGGTAGGAGAACTGCTGCAGAACCAGATAAGGATAGGCCTTTCCAGGATGGAAAGAACTATAAAAGAGAGAATGACGACTCAGGATATCTCTGAGGTCACTCCGCAGGGGCTTATGAACATAAGACCTGTAACTGCAGCCGTAAAGGAGTTCTTCGGAAGTTCACAGCTTTCACAGTTCATGGACCAGAACAATCCGCTGGCTGAACTGACACACAAGAGAAGACTTTCGGCACTTGGACCTGGAGGGCTTTCCAGAGAAAGAGCCGGTTTCGAAGTAAGAGATGTACATCATTCGCATTACGGAAGAATGTGTCCTATAGAAACGCCGGAAGGTCCGAATATCGGTCTGATCGGCTCGCTTACGACATATGGTATCGTCAATGAATACGGATTTATCGAAACTCCGTACAGAGTAGTAGACAAGGCGACAGGACGGGTAACAGAGGAGATCCATTACCTTACAGCAGATGATGAAGAGGACAAGATCGTGGCACAGGCGAATGAACCGCTCGATTCAGAAGGGCATTTCGTGAACCTCAAGGTCGCATCGAGAGGTAAAGGCGGAGAAATCGACCTAGTGCCTAGAGAAGCTGTAGATTACATGGACGTATCACCTAAACAGGTAGTGTCTGTTGCAACTGCTATGATACCGTTCCTCGAAAACGACGACGCCAACCGAGCCCTGATGGGTGCCAACATGCAGAGACAGGCAGTGCCTCTTCTCGTGACAGAAGCGCCTATAGTTGGAACAGGTATGGAGCATAAAGCTGCAAAAGACTCGGGCGTAGTTATAATAGCGAAGCATTCAGGAACGATCGATTTTGTCGATGCAGACAAGATCGTTGTGCTCAGAGACGACGGAGAGGGAAAAGACGAGTACACACTCCTCAAGTTCAAACGTTCGAACCAGGGTACATGCATAAATCAGAGACCTATCGTATACAACGGCGAGCATGTAGAACAGGGAGAAGTCATTGCTGACGGTCCGTCTACAGAAAATGGAGAGATCGCTCTCGGAAAGAACCTGCTCATCGGATTCATGACGTGGGAAGGATACAACTATGAGGATGCTATCATACTCAATGAAAGACTCATTATGGAAGATGTACTCACTTCTATCCACATAGAAAAGTATGAAGCAGAAGCCAGAGACACGAAGCTCGGACCTGAAGAAATAACAAGAGAAATACCTAACGTGGGCGAGGATGCGCTCAAGGATCTCGATGAAGAAGGCATCATCAGAAAAGGTGCAGAAGTAAATTCTTCAGATATACTGGTAGGTAAAGTCACACCGAAGGGTGAGACGGAGCTCACAGCGGAAGAAAGACTTCTCAGAGCTATTTTCGGTGAAAAAGCAAGAGAAGTAAGAGATACTTCACTCAGAGTGCCTCACGGCGAGACGGGTATAGTAGTCGATGTCAAAGTATTCTCCAGAGAAAACGGTGATGAACTGCCTCCTGGAGTGAACAAGCTCGTAAGATGCTATATCGCAACAAAGAGAAAGATAAGCGTTGGAGACAAGATGGCGGGAAGACACGGTAACAAGGGTGTAATCTCGAGGATCCTTCCTGAGGAAGATATGCCGTTCCTGGAAAACGGCCAGTCACTTCAGGTCATGCTCAATCCTCTCGGCGTACCTTCACGAATGAACGTCGGTCAGGTACTCGAAGTGCATCTCGGTCTCGCTGCAAAGACAAGGGACTGGTACATCGCAACGCCTGTATTCGACGGTGCGACAGAAAAAGATATAATACAGCTTCTTGAGGAAAACGGATATGACAAGAGTGGTAAACTGCGTCTGAGAGATGGACGAACAGGAGAGTATTTTGATAATCCTGTAACGGTAGGGTACATGTATATGCTCAAACTCCACCATCTCGTTGACGACAAGATCCATGCGAGAAGTACGGGACCGTACTCGCTGGTAACGCAGCAGCCTCTGGGCGGAAAAGCGCAGTTCGGCGGACAGCGTTTCGGCGAGATGGAAGTATGGGCTCTTGAAGCATACGGAGCAGCTTATACTCTTCAGGAAATACTCACTGTAAAGTCCGACGATATAGTGGGTCGTGTAAAGACTTACGAAGCTATCGTCAAGGGTGAGAATATTCCTGAACCGGGTATTCCTGAGTCGTTCAAGGTACTCATCAAGGAGATGCAGAGTCTCTGCCTTGATGTAAAGGTACTCACTGAAGACAATGAGGAAATAGAGATCAAGGAAACGAGTGAGATGGAAGATATCCCTGATATAGAGAATATGGTAGATGTCGACATAGAGGGGAAAGAACCGGAAGACGAAGAAGAATATGACGATGAAGAGATCATGATCATCGAAGAAGATGATGACGATTATGAGGATGCCGAAGCAGATGAAACGGCTGAAACAGAACCGTCGGAAGAAGCATAGGAAAGGGGAAGTGACCGATGAGTGATAACAATAATTATGAGTTGAATAATTTCGAGTCTCTGCAGATCGGGCTGGCATCTACAGAGAAAATATTGAACTGGTCCTACGGAGAGGTTACGAAACCCGAAACTATAAACTACAGAACCCTCAAGCCGGAGAAGGACGGACTTTTCTGCGAGAGGATCTTCGGACCGACAAAGGACTGGGAATGCCACTGCGGAAAATACAAGAGAATAAGATATAAAGGCATCGTGTGCGACAAGTGCGGTGTTGAAGTAACCAAAGCGAAAGTCAGAAGAGAGAGGATGGGTCATATCAAACTGGCCTCCCCTGTTTCTCATATATGGTATTTCAAGGGCATCCCGTCAAGAATGGGACTCGTTCTTGACATTTCTCCGAGAACGCTGGAAAAGATACTGTATTTTGCAAACTTTATAGTAACTGATCCGGGAAACACGGATTTTGCATACAAAGAAGTACTGACAGAGAATCAGTACAGAGAGGCAAAAGACAATCCTGACAACAAATTCAAGGCAGGAATGGGCGCGGAAGCAGTAAGAGAACTGCTTGCGCAGATAGACCTCGACGAACTGTCGGCAGAGCTTCGCAGAAACCTTGTGAATGCAACGGGTCAGAAGAAAGTAAGGATCGTGAGAAGACTTGAAGTCATCGAAGCGCTCAGGATGTCAGGTAACAGACCTGAGTGGATGATACTTGAGGTCATTCCTGTTATCCCGCCTGATCTTAGACCTATGGTACAGCTCGATGGTGGAAGATTTGCAACTTCAGATCTCAATGACCTTTACAGACGTGTTATAAACAGAAACAACAGACTCAACAGGCTGCTTGAACTGGGAGCTCCGGACATCATAGTAAGAAATGAGAAAAGAATGCTCCAGGAAGCTGTTGATGCCCTCATAGACAACGGCAGGAGAGGAAGACCTGTTACAGGCCCTGGATCAAGACCGCTCAAGTCTCTGTCGGATATGCTCAAGGGAAAACAGGGAAGATTCAGGCAGAACCTTCTCGGAAAGCGTGTAGACTACTCAGGACGTTCGGTAATCGTAGTTGGACCGGAGCTGAAATTCTATCAGTGCGGTCTGCCTAAGAAGATGGCACTCGAACTGTTCAAGCCTTTCATTATGAAGAAGCTCGTGGAAAACGGCAACGCTCACAATATCAAGAGCGCTAAGAGAATGGTAGAGAAAGTAAGGCCTGAGGTGTGGGATGTGCTTGAAGGAGTCATCAAGGAACATCCTGTAATGCTCAACCGTGCCCCGACCCTTCACAGGCTCGGTATTCAGGCATTTGAACCTGTTCTGGTAGAAGGTAAGGCTATAAAGCTGCATCCGCTGGCTTGTACGGCATTCAACGCCGACTTTGACGGAGACCAGATGGCTGTGCACGTGCCGCTTTCTGTAGAGGCGCAGTCTGAAGCCAGATTCCTGATGCTTTCTGTAAATAACATCCTGGCGCCTAAAGACGGATCCCCGATCACGACGCCTACACAGGATATGATTCTGGGAAGTTACTACCTTACACATCCCGGACAGGAAGAAGGAAAGAGAACTTCAGATGCTGAGAAAGGCGACGGCAAAGTATTTACAGATATTGCAGAGATGCTGATGGCATACCAGACAGGTATGGTCGGACTCCATGCAAGAGTAAAGGTAAGGATGTATGCCGGTGAAAATGACACGAGAGGAAAACTGGTAGAATCAACAGTCGGAAGATTCATATTCAATCAGAAGATACCTCAGGATCTCGGCTATGTGGAAGACAGAGAAGCTGACCCATATTCACTCGAGATCGATTTCCTGTGCGACAAGAAAAAGCTTGGACAGATCATCGACAGGTGCTACAGGATACACGGCAATACGGAAACTGCGATCATGCTCGACTATATAAAGGATATGGGTTTCCATTATTCGACTATAGCAGCGATTACGATCAGCATTTCCGACATGGAGATCCCTGAAAAGAAAAAAGAGATCATAGATGCTTCTGAAAAACTGGTAGACAAATACGAGATGGCTTACAGAAGAGGACTCGTATCCAATAAAGAAAGATATGAAAAGGTAATCGAGATCTGGAACAAGACTACTGACGATGTGGCAGATGCACTGATGGATTCACTGGATTCACTCAACAACCTGTTCATCATGGCACATTCCGGTGCGAGAGGAAGTAAGAACCAGATAAGACAGATAGGCGGAATGCGTGGTCTGATGGCTAATGCTACAGGTAAGACCATCGAGATCCCTATTAAGGCGAACTTCAGAGAAGGACTTTCCGTACTGGAATACTTCATCTCGACAAATGGAGCGAGAAAAGGTCTGGCCGATACGGCTCTTCGAACAGCCGACTCGGGTTACCTGACGAGAAGACTGGTAGATGTTTCGCATAATGTTATCGTAAGAGAAGACGACTGCGGAACGGATGAAGGCATAGAAGTAAAGGCATTTACTGACGGCAAAGAAGTCATAGAAAAGCTGAAGGATCGTATAATCGGAAGAACAGCACTGCTCGATATATATCATCCTGAGACAGGCAAGCTTCTGGTAGAGCAGGACTGCGAGATCAGCGAGGATGCTGCAGAAGCCATAGAGGCTGCGGGAATAGAATCGGTTGCTATAAGATCGGTAATGACTTGTCACAGCAGGACAGGTGTATGCGCTAAGTGCTACGGAAGAAACCTCGCTACAGGTGAAGGCGTTAATATCGGTGAAGCTGTGGGTATAACGGCAGCTCAGTCGATCGGTGAACCTGGTACGCAGCTGACGATGAGAACCTTCCATACAGGCGGAGTTGCCGGATCGGATATCACTCACGGTCTGCCTAGAGTAGAGGAACTGTTCGAGGCGAGAAAGCCTAAAGGTCTTGCTGTGATATGCGAGGCTGACGGAACTGTAGTTTCGATAGAGCCTACGATGGATAACAAGACGCAGGTCAAAGTGCGAGGCGAGGAAGAAAGGATATACGAGATCCCTTATGGTGCACGAATATGTGTTACGGAGGGAGAATATATCCTTGCCGGTGACAACATCACCAAGGGACCTCTCGATCCGAAGGATATCCTGAGACTGAATGGTGTTGAAGGTGTATATCAGTATCTCCTCAAGGAAGTACAGCGTGTATACAAACAGCAGGGTGTAGATATCAATGACAAGCATATCGAAGTCATTGTCGGTCAGATGCTTTCGAAGCTCAAGGTAAATGATGCAGGAGATACGGGACTTCTTCCTGGAGGTCAGTACAGCAAGATCGAGATCGACGAAGCGAACGAAGTTGCGATAGCAAACGGCGGCAGGCCGGCTGATGCAGAAAGGCTGCTTCTCGGGATCACAAAAGCTTCGCTGGCAACGAATTCATTCCTGTCGGCGGCATCATTCCAGGAGACTACGAGAGTCCTCACCGATGCTGCCATCAAGGGTAAAAACGATAAGCTGCAGGGCCTGAAGGAGAATGTTATCATCGGCAAACTGATACCTGCAGGAACGGGTATGAAGAAGTACAGATCTATCGATCTGGATTACGGTGTAAATACTGCGCTTATCGATGCATACAAGGCTATGCAGCGTGAGATGGAGCTTCAGGAAGATGAAGACGAAGATATGGAAGACATAGTTCCGGCTATGGAGACAGATGAAAATGCAGCAGCTGCAGAGGAATTTGCGGTGGAAGCCGAAGGTGGCACTGATAGTGCTGATGACGGCATAGAATGGGAGTAATCATCGGTTGCACACTCATCAGATCGATTCGTAAAGAACTCGACAAATGTTGAAAAATCAAGCCTCTGGAGATTCAAACGAAAGTTTCCAGAGGTTTTTGATTTGTTAGAAAAATCGCATGTATACATTCCGTACACCTTGACAGTAAGATAGCTAAATGCTAAAATGGAGATAATATTGAGATAATACAAAGACCAGATGCAGCTAATTTGGTTTTAGTAGTTTCGAGAATAGTAAGAATGAAAAAGGAGATTGATAAGTATGACTATTCAAAACAAAATTGACAGAGCGCGCGCAGCGTTCGAACAGATCAGCGATTACACTCAGGAACAGGTAGATAAACTTGTTTATGAGGGCGCAAAAATCATTTACGAAAACGCAGAGCCTTTAGCAAAAATGGCTGTCGAAGAAACAAGACTCGGAAGCTATGAAGACAAAATTGGCAAGAACACAGGAACAGCTGCTGCTTTCTGGGATTATCTCAAAGACAAGAAATCTGTAGGTATCATCAATGAAGATCCTTCGATCGGTCTCATTGAAGCTGCTCACCCAATCGGTGTTATCGGAGCTATCACTCCTGCAACTAACCCTACAGTTACACCTTTAGGAAACTTCATGCACGCATTAAAGGGTAAGAATGCTATCATCATTTCACCTGCTCCACGTGCAGAAAAGACTTCAACAAAGACTGTTGATCTCATTCGTGAAGCATTAGAAAAGAACGGTGCTCCTGCTGATCTTATTCAGATCGTTAACGACGTTACTATCGAAAAGTCACAGGAATTAATGGCTAACTGTGATCTGGTTATTGCTACTGGCGGATCCGGACTCACTAAGGCAGCTTACTCAAGCGGAACTCCGGCATATGGCGTAGGACCAGGAAACCCTCCTGTAATCATCGACAGAGGATATGACCTTAAGGACGCTGCTGAGAATTCAATCATCGCTGTAGCAAGTGATAACGGAATCCTCTGCGACGGAGACAACTTATTACTTTACCCACAGGAACTCGAAGCTGAGTTCTTCGAAGAATTCAGAAAAGCCGGCGCTGTAGTATTTGACAACGCTGACGATGTTGCTAAATTCAGAGACGCTTTATTCGAAAACGGAAAAGTTAGAGCGGGCTTAGTTGGTAAAGACACAGACGTTATCGCAGAAGCTGCTGGATACAACCTCCCAGAAGGAACTAAGGTTATCGGTCTTAAGATAGAAGGCGTTGGTAAAGATGATATCCTCGGTAAGGAAATCATGGGACCTGTTGTAGTATTAAAGAGCTATGACAAGTTTGAAGATGCTGTTGACATGGCTATCAGAAACATGGAAGAAGATGGCGGTACAGGGCACACAGCTGGTATCTACTCAAACGACGAAGATCACATCCTTTACTTCGGAGAAAAGATTCCTGTAGCACGTGTACTGGTTAACCAGCCTACACCTGATGCTTGGGGTCCTGAAACTAACGCATTATCACCTGCAGTATCAGAAGGATGCGGAACTTGGGGTAACAACATCTTAGCTGGAAACGTTGACTACATACACATGGTAAATGTTTCGAAGATCGTTAAGAAGCTGGATGTAGAACCGCTCGATCCTGCAAAAGTATTCGCTGACTAGTTTTATATAAAACTTTAAGCAGACTTTAGCTTTATAAAAATTTAGAATGTAAAGCAGTTTTGTCTCAAACATCACGGGATGAAACTGCTTTATTAATATAAATCAAGAAGGGTAACGGACCCATTTGATAGTATTCTTTTATAGAAGAAAGAGAAGGAAAAAATCATGGTTGGTAAGAAAGTAGTTCATCATCTTATGATGAGTGCAAAAGATGCACATTATGTAGGCGGATTAGTAAACGGTGCAAGAATAGTTGACCAGTGGGGAGACGTCGGTACAGAACTGATGGTATATGTTGATGGAGATATCAGCTTATTCTTAGGATATAAGGAAATCGAATTCCTGGCTCCTGTATACGTTGGTGACTTCATGGAATATCATGGCTGGATCGAAAAGGTCGGCAACCAGTCATACACTTGCCAGTTTGAAGCGTGGAAGGTCGCTACTCAGTTGGACAGGACAGATGCTGATCTTACAAGCGTTGCTACACCTGAAACTGCTGCAACAGCGTGTGAGCCGCCGGTACTTTGCGGCAAGGCTACAGGAAGCTTATTCATCGCCAGAAAAGACCAGAGAGGTGCTACTGAGTCTTCATTCAAAGACAGGCTGCACCCTTATGAAAAATAAGAAAAAGTATTCATTGATTTGGAACGGATTATTGTTGACATATTGACAATCAGCGTGATAGAATAAATGTTAGCTTTGGGCTTTATTGTTCAAAGCTAACATATTTTATTTTAACAGGAAAGGAGAAAAAGGATGCCTACAATTAACCAATTAGTACGTCAGGGCAGAACAAGCAGTGAAAAGAAGTCAACTGCACCAGCTCTTAACAAGGGTATGAACTCGATAAGAAGAGTTGCAACAGATGTTAATTCGCCGCAGAAAAGAGGCGTTTGCACTTCTGTAAAGACAGTTACTCCGAAGAAGCCTAACTCAGCTCTGAGAAAAGTTGCGAGAGTTCGTCTTACTAACGGTATCGAAGTAACAGCATATATCCCTGGAATCGGACACAACCTTCAGGAACACAGTGTTGTACTCATCAGAGGCGGAAGAGTTAAAGACCTGCCGGGTGTAAGATATCACATCGTAAGAGGAACATTAGACACTGCAGGTGTAGCAGACAGAAAACAGGCTAGATCCAAGTATGGAGCTAAGAGACCTAAGAAGTAGTAATCGGTAAATTTTAAGTGCCCTTTTTATGAATT
>CAKQIZ010000048.1 GCA_934247125.1 uncultured Clostridia bacterium | reverse complement strand
CAGCTTCGTGATCTGAGACTCAACTAGAAAATTGGAATCGATGTCAAACAAAAACTCCACAACAACTTGACACTGTCGTTTACTATCTGATTGACAACCGAAAAAATATGAGGTATACTTTTAAACGCTAGTTAGCTGAGGCAAACTTTTTGTTTTCACCTCGGCACCATTGCAGGAGGAAACATAATTGGTAACCAGAACATCCAAGCTTTTTGACGTGGGCACTCTGCCTGAGCTCGGAACGCTCCCTGAAAAGATGCACGCCTGGACACTGCGAAATGAACGGCTCGGAGATCCGGCGACCGCATTCAGGGAAGAGATCGTTCCCGTGCCTGAACCAGGCGATGACGAGATCATAGTTGCGAATTTCTACGCAGGTATCAACCACAACGGCATCTGGGCCGCGCTCGGAAAGCCTAAAAACGTGATAAATGAAAACGGCAATTTTTCGGATCCGCACGAGGATTTTCATATCTGCGGCTCCGAAGCATCCGGCATCGTTTACGACATCGGAAAAAATGTCACCGGATTTCAGATCGGCAACTACGTGACGGTCGGCGCGGCGCAGTACGATGATGACTGCCCGCTGATCCGGGCCGGAGCCGATCCCGTGAACAGCCCGACATTCAGAGTATGGGGATACGAAGGGAACTGGGGCTCTTTCGCACAGTTCAGCAAGGTGATGACCAAGCAGTGCCACAAGATCCCGCCAACGCTCAACATGGCGGAAGCTGCATCCTTTACAGCTGCAGGCGTTGCAGTATACAGGATGCTCACGCACTGGGAAGGCAACCGGATCAGAGAGGGCGACATCGTGCTCGTGTACGGCGGCGCAGGGGCTGTCGGCAGCATCGCGATCCCGCTCGTCGACGCTATGGGAGGCATTCCTGTCGCAGTGGTGTCGAGCGATGAACGCGGAGAATTCTGCAAATCGATCGGCGCCCGCGGATACATCAACAGGAAAAGCTTCACGCACTGGGGCAGCATCGCGGATTATACAGATCCGGACGTCCAGCGCAAATGGCTGTACGAGGCGATGAAATTCAGGAAAGCCATATGGAAAGCTGCAGGCGTGCGCAGGGATCCGGCCATCGTCATCGAGCATCCCGGAGCTGACACGATGCCGACGTCGATATTCGTATGCGACAACAACGGCATGGTCGTGATATGCGGCGCCACGTCTTCATACTGGACGAATCTCGATCTGCGTTTCCTGTGGCTCGGGCAGAAAAGGCTGCAGGGCAGTCATTCTGCGACGCCGGAGGACTACGACAGATTCGTAGACTTCATCGTGAAGAACAATATCAGACAGCCGGTCGGCCAGGTCTTCTCGTGGGACGAGATCCCGCTCGCACACAAGCTGCTTCACGAAGACAGAGGCAAAGCCGGACGAATGGTAGTAAAGATAATATAAAACAAGCACAGGAGGATTTACGAAATGGACAACATCGAAAAAATAATCGAAATCATCAGAGACGAACTGGGCAGCGAGCTTGACCCGGATATCACCATCACGCCTGATCTCGATCTGGCGGCAGACCTTCACGTCGACTCGCTCGACAAGGTTCTTATCGTCGGAGATATAGAGAAAGCATTCGACATAGTTTTCAGCAACGATGATCTGTCAAACGTACGCACTATCAGCGACATCGTTGAGAAGATCGACGAGATAAAGGGGAGAAAAGCCGATGCGTAGAGTCGTGATAACAGGCATGTCCGCGATCTGTTCGGCCGGAACGGAGCACAGCGAAGTCTTCCGGAATCTCTGCGACAGAAAAGTCGACCTCCACGAGATCGTGAAAGACAATCCTGCCAGAGAAAAGCTGCACAGCAGATTTTACATACCGTATCCGGAGTTCGACGATTCGGAATATGCAAAAAAGCTCAAGCAGGTGAAACGCAGGGGATCAAAAAGTGCATACACTGCGTGTTTTTCCGCGCTCAAAGCACTCGCTGACGCAGGCATCGAAAAGCCTGACGACAATACCAGAGTATACATGGGCGTTGGTGCTCCCAACATATTCGAGCTGATGGATCAGGCATTCCAGCTCGAATATGAAAACAGCATTGATACGCTGCTGATCCCGATAACGATGGAGAGCTCACTGGCAGCATGGCTCTCCATCGTGCTCGGCATCCACGGCAGAAGCTCTGTTCTCAGCATGGCATGCGCTTCCGGAACGGAAGCTGTCGGCGGCGGATACGAGAGCATCCTGAGCGGCCAGTGCGATATGGCACTGTGCGGCGGCAGCGACCATCTTCCGGACAAGAACCTCTTGCTCGTAAGAGGCTTTGAAGCCCTCAAATGCGCATCACTCAGCGATGAAGGCTATGCGTACCCTTTTTCCGAAGAAGGCAACGGATTCCTTTTCAGTGAAGGTGCTGCATCAGTGCTCGTACTGGAGGAGCTGGAACACGCTCTCGCCAGGAATGCTCATATCTACGCAGAAGTCACCGGTTTTGAAAGCTCATGCGACGGATACAGCATCGTCGCTATGCGTGAGGACGGCAAAGTGATCAAAGATATGCTCCGGAAGCTTATCGGCGATAAACATGTAGACTACTACAACGCACACGGCACCGCCACGAATCTGAACGACAAGACCGAGGCGATGATAATGCGGGAGCTGTTCGGAAGCAGAGAAAATCAGCCTGCGATCAGTGCGACCAAGTGCCTCATCGGCCACACGCTCGGTGCCAGCGGCGCTATCGAAGCGATGGTCTGCGCGGAGTCGATCCGGCACAACAAAGTGCACGGCAACACCTGCAAGACTGTCTTCGAGGATCTGAACATCACCGCTGAAACACGTGATATACACGTCGACACGGCAGTTTCCGCTTCATTCGGCTTCGGCGGCCACAATGCGGCGCTCATGATCGAGCGGTATAAATAAGCGCACATCGGCGTGCGCTGATACCCACTGATACACATGAATAAACATCAGCAAATGTCAAATGGGATGCGGTCTCGCATCCCCTTGCCGTTTATTCATCACTTTCTGTTTTGCAGTATTTCCTGTTTTACAGTGCTGCAGTTCGTTTTATATTTTTTTCCTACCGAATACCGTTACTGCAACAAGCGCACTGCTGCTGACAAAGATCAGAGTGAGCCACAGTATCACATTGCTGCGGTCACCGGTTTTCGCAGAAGTTTCTGATCCGCCTGCCGGCTTCACATTATCCTTTGCAGGCTCCTGCAGTCTTCCCGCATCTGTTCCCGGCTGACCCGGTTTATCCGGCTGGACAGCATCTGCTTCCATCGCCATGACGCTTACCGTTCCTGACACTTCATTAGAGAGGATAAGCACCGGCAGACCGCTGTTGTTTTTGTCTGCCGCAACAAAGGTCAGACCTTCAGGCGAAACATCATCCCTGATATCAGCAGAGTAGTCTCTGCTGTTGAAGTAGTTTCTGAAAGCTGTATCTGACGGATCAGTGATGTCATAGATTATCACGCCGCCGGTGCGTTCAAGACCGATAAACGCATATGTATGACCATTCACCACACCGATCGTCAAATTCTCAGGCTCCAGACCTTTCTTGCCGGAACGATCCTCGATCTCAACAGTATCATTGGAGCAGTTGAAGTGATCAGGAACGACTTCCGCAGTGATGCGTTCAAAGTCACTGCCGCTGTCAAACACTTCCTCAAGCCCGCCTGCAGTGACCTTGTACACTGTGAAGGAACGTCCTCCGAAGATGTAATCTGTTCCCGCTTCCAGTCCGTCGTACTGGCTCACATCAAACCATGTCACCTTGCCTCCGGTCCTGATGCCGTTTACCGGGGAGGTCTTGCTCTTGATCTCATTCGTATCCGTTTCAGCGCCCACCGGCCATGCACGACTGTCTCCCTCATTTGCCGTCAGCAGATATGTCTCACCGTTGATCTCGGCAGTGGAAATCCCGTCCGGCATACGGATGCCTTTGATATGTTCGTAGGTTTTCGGATCATATTTCCCATCGCTTTTATTGAGATCGACAGCGACCCTGCTGTGATCCTCAAAGCCAAGGCTGAAAATGTTCTCGAACTGCTGCGTGTCGATATCGAGAACAGCCACAGCATTTGCCTCCTGCAGAGCGATATATGCTTTGTTTCCGCTCACTGCGATATACTCCGGCTCCAGATCAGCGGAAGGCACCGTATCTTTTTTCAGGACAACACCGGCTGCTGCAAGCTCTCTCCTCTTTGGATCGAACGCCTTGAAGTCTGCAGTCACTGCGCTTTTGCTCTGCACATCGATGACCGTTACGCTGCCCATCGGATCCACTGCATCGTAAGCAGAGTATCCCTGACGCGGCTCACCCTCGTCAGCAGTGAGCGCCTTCGTTCCGTCTTCTGTAAAGGTCACCATATCCGGCTGCACACCTGTCACGGCAATGCCGCTGTATGTAAGGGCGCCATTGCTGCCACAGCTGAAGAACATCACACGGCCCGGCTTTGTATAATCTTCGTCCTGCATAGCGACTGCCAGCGTCTTTCCATCCGGTGAAACAGCAACGGAAGTCATGTCACCGTAGATGAACCCGTCTCCTGCGTTTTCCGCAAGCTCTGCAGCTTTAAGCTCCGTGCCGGCGAGCTTTTCAACGGTCGTGCCGTTTTGCAGACCCCTCATGTCAACACAGTCCATGGTGCCTTTCACGCCGTTTACAGAGTATGCAAAACCGCTGGCTGAATTATATGCAGTGATCTCTGCCGAGCCGCCCTCTGCGCTGTACGCTCCGGCATTGTATCGTGCGATCAGCTTCGCCTTTATCGCTGAGTCTGCATTGAAATATCCGGTATACTGCTTGTCCGTCGTGTCGACCGGCGTATATCCCGGTGCCGGGGTCACGATCTGATGGCCTGCATGAGGTCCTTTCTCCGCAGATACCGATTTGCTGTAATTGACCTCCTCAAAGTCAGCTGCGTTGTTGTCGGTGTCCGCAGATCCGATACGCCGGATGGCTTTCTTTTTTGACTGGATCGAAGCGAACGCACCTTCATATGCAGGGGGCTCCTGATCTGTCGTGCCGTCATTTCCTCCTGCGGCAGCCAGATCTGCAAAGCCTGAGGGAAGTGTGAATCCTTCGGCTGTGATGTCGCCGCTGAAATCGTCGGTCAGCGGAGTATCATTGCTCAGGAGTGCGACCGAAAGTCCCTTATTGTGCAGGAGCATGTCCCACTCCTGATCGCCTTGCGGCACCTGATAAGAGCCCGACGGCGATGCGACCGCACCGCAGCGTATAAGGTAATAGCCGTTTGCCTCGATGACGCCTGTAAGCTTTAACACCGCCCAGCCGCCTGCCTGATTCCCGCTTGCTGAAGAGCGGCACTGCACGGACCAGCCGTTCAGGTCGACATCGCTGCCTGTGGGGTTATAAAGCTCGATAAAGCTGTAGTCGGCATACCCGTCATCCGACGCGCCATACACCTGATTGATTATAACATGATCGTTTTCCGCCGCACAGACCGGGATCGCCGCCGTCAGCAGAATGACCAGCAATGTGAAGATTCCTAAAAACCGTTTCATTTCTCCTTCATCCTTTCATATATTTGTCAGTCAAGGACTGACATTAAGGTTACACCTTTGAGGTGTTTCATTTCCCGAGTTTATTCTGATTGTAAAGGCACAACAAAAAATCCATTACCGCACTTCTGTAAAAGTTATGTAAAATATATCGCCGGTATATTAAATCAAAGGGAAATCATGCATCGCTGCGTAAAATCTCCGCTCTCACGATGGGAAATCTCCCCGGGCAGTGCTATAATTGTTTTATTAAGTCTGATCAAATCCGGGAAGGAGGATTACAGTATATGAACATTACAACTGATAAGATCGATTTCAATGAAAAAAAAGGCTTTATCTGCGATATGGACGGTGTGATCTATCACGGCAACCGGATCCTGCCCGGCGTGGCCGAATTCATTCAGTGGCTGCACGACGAGAATAAGGAATACCTGTTTCTGACAAATAACAGTGGATATACTCCGCGCGAGCTGAATCAGAAGCTTGCACGCATGGGGCTCGATGTGCCGGAAGACCGTTTTTACACCAGCGCGCTGGCTACTGCGGCTTTTCTGAAAGAGCAGGCGCCCGACTGTTCCGCTTTCGTGATCGGCGAGGCAGGACTTCTCAATGCGCTTTACGACGCCGGCATCACCATGAATGATGTGAATCCGGATTACGTCATCGTCGGCGAAGGCCGATCTTATTCGCTCGACACACTGACGAAAGCCACCAACCTCGTCATGAGCGGAGCTAAACTGATCGGAGCTAATTCCGATGTTTCCGGCCCTATCGAAAACGGCATCGCTCCCGCCTGCCGCGCGCTGATCGCTCCTATCGAGATGGCGACCGGTACTCAGGCATATTTCTGCGGAAAGCCCAATCCTTTGATGATGCGTACGGGTCTCCGCCTGCTCAACTGCCACTCTGCCGAAGCTGTGATGGTCGGCGACCGCATGGATACGGACATCATCTCAGGTATGGAAAGTGGCATGTCTACGGTCCTGGTGCTTTCCGGCGTTTCCTCCCGCGATACGCTCAAGACCTACGCCTACCGCCCAAGCGTCTTTTTGAACGGAGTCGGCGATATCGCCGCCGCTGCACGTGCGAGCAAAAAATGATCAGGGATAAAACCCGCCGTAAAAACTGATCGATCACTTTTGTGTGTGATAAATGGAAATGCCGCATCAGGGTCTGTTTCTGATGCGGCAAATATGTGGTTATTCTATATATTGTTGCCAAACATAATAACTGTTATAAAGTCTTTTTTCATTCTTCTCTTCTTCAGATTTCAAAGTCAATACATACACCGTTCGGCTTGGATTCAAATCTTTCCCTGCTTTAAACCCGGAAACAACAGGCCTATTGACATTAATATAATTTTTAGGTTTTGTCACATATCCCCAGTACACTTTTCCATCACTATTGCGTATCATGACTTCCGCAAAATATATAGCTATGTCCATACCGAACTTCAATGTATTCATCGATATCTTTTCCTCTGATATCTGACTGTGCAGCCATTCCGGCATTTTCCTTTTCTCTGCCTCGATCTCTTCTTCAGTCTTTTTTTCCGAAACTATTATCGTTTCATACCATCTCCACAAAGGTATAAGAGACTCCGGTGAATAGTCAAAATCAATATCCACACCTGCATTATGCACATATTCCTCCAGCATCTCTATCCGATGCCCCTTTTCTTCCATATACCAGTTAAAATATATTTTTGCCTCCTCTTTCGTAAACTCAAAGAAATCATAGTTTTTAACTGGTGGTATCATATATTCGTATTCCATAGATTGCCTCAATTCTATATACTTTTTATCGATCATATGATTGATAAAATCATCATCTGTTCTGCCTACGCTTATACCTTAACCGAACAGCCTCTTTTTCTTTCTGTAAAACGGCTCATTGTCTGCAGCCTTTCTTCCAAAATCATCTGTTATCGGTAGCATATCTATAAACATTCCTGACGGGATATACGGCTGTGCCGCTTGTGCTATGCAGCCAAAGATTTCATTTATATCCCCTTTAAAATCCACTATCAGAAGATAGCTTCTTTCGCCTCCATTGATCATCAGTTTCAGATATATAGCATTTATATGCTTGTCAGTCTTAGCGTACCGTACTATCGCATCGACCATTTCCTTCGGATAATCAGCAGGCTCCCCTATCATCACTTCCGCCTCCTGCTGTACCACATGATCACAATGTCCTGTTTCGTGATGATCTCTGACTTCCCTTAAATGCTGCATCAGTTCGCTTGAAATCGGTAAATTGTCACTGAATGGATTTATGACGATGCCTGCCGCACCATCCTTTATCAGCGTATAGTAGTCATCGAACTTCAGCACAAGTGTGTCTACATCACCTTCTCTGTGATCTGCCCACATGCGCAGATTTTCCCAGTCTGTAAATGCCGGGAAATAAATGTTGCCATTATCATCAGACAACGTCTTAAACGACATCTCCGTATCCTCCTGTAAAACCGCTGTTCCGTCTCCCGAAAATTCCATTCCGCGATCTGAACTGATATCCACAACTGAAAGGAATTGTGCGTTTTCCACTACTTCAGTTAAAATTCCGTTCATACAATCCTGTGATTCACGGCTGTTACGGTCACCGATACTTCTCCATCTGCTAAAAAGCTCCTTAAGCAGCGGATTCTCAACAGTCATTACTGCATTCATCGATTTGTTATCCATAATGATCTTCTCCTTTGCATTCCGGATTACAACATTTTGCAAAATCATGCACGCTGACTCACTTTTACTATATTGTGATTATAGCATATTTTTTCTGAATTTTTTATATTTTATAAAACACTGCTGTGATCATGCTTCTGATCAATATGGTCTCAATGTCATCAAACTCAGTTTAGTACCGATCTGCTTTTTATGCCTTTTTGAGTATAAATGATCTTCACAACATCACATCTAATCTTGTCAAATTTATACAGTCCAATGGGATAATATCAGATCTGAGTATAAAAATCTGCAGGGACACCCTCCTCATCGCCCATAATACCCCCGCCGGCCATGCAGGGCGCAGACTTTTTATACTCAAAGCATAAGAAAATGAAAATCAGGGATAAACCCGCCATGAAAACCGTTCGATCACAACAGCCAGACCCGCTATGCGTGCAAAAACGGAAGCGGCGGCTGAGTCTAAATGACCGCGCCGCCGTCTGTTATCTTTATATCCGTACTGTAAAATCTCATGAGTGCATCGACAGCGTATTTCGTGTCCATGCTGCCTGCCGTCTCGTAGCTCGAGTGCATAGCGAGCTGCGGCAGCCCGATATCGACCGCGTGCATGCTCACCTGTATATTGGAAAGATTGCCGAGCGTCGATCCGCCTGCGCTGTCGCTGCGGTTCGCAAAGTGCTGCACGGGTACTCCCGCTTCACGGCATATCTCGCCGAAGACCGCACGGCTGAACGCGTCCGTCGTATACTTCTGATTCGCACTCTCCTTTATCACCACGCCCTTATTGAGGAAAATGCGATTCTCCGCATCCGTCTTCTCCGGATGGTTCGGATGGACGGCATGGGCATTGTCGCAGCTGACCATGAACGATCTCGCCACTGCCATGCGGTAATCTTCCTCTGACCTGCCGAGCCCTGAATTTATCCTATGCAGCGTATCGTAGAGGAACGTAGACATCGCGCCCTGCTTCGTGTTCGAACCCACTTCTTCATTGTCGAAGCAGCAGTACACGTTCACCGATCTTTCGCAGCTGCTGCCCGCGAATGCCTTGAGTGACGCGAATGCGCACTGCAGATCGTCGAGCCCCGGTGCGGAGACGAACTCCTTCTCAATGCCCCACAGCACCGGCTTCTGGCGGTTCACGAGGAACAGATCCTTTCCGAGTATGTCATCCGGATCCACTCCCAGCTCATCGGCGATCATCCTGTCGAAAGCGCCCTTTTTAAGCGCGCCTGCCGAAAAGAGCGGGCACAGATCGACCTGTCTGTTGAATTTGTATCCGCTGTTTATATCGCGGTTCATATGGACCGCCACATTCGGGATCAGCAGTATGTCGCGGTCTATATCAAGCAGTCTGGACCTTATCACGCTGCCCGCAGTGCCGCCCGTCGCTGCGCTGTTATCCCGGCGCTCCGTACCGTCTGCCTTTTCCCTCACGAGCACGCGCCCCGCAACACTCAGCGGTCTGTCCAGCCACGTGCTGTCTATCATCCCGCCGTAGGCCTCGACATTCAGTCGAAGATATTCGCCCGGTCCCTCGAGCTCCGGCACATTTTTGATCTTGTACGTCGGCGAATCGCTGTGTGACGCGCAGATCCTGAATCCGCCGCCACTGCCGTCACCATCACCGACATCACTGCAAATGCTGACATCCTGCCCGATCCTGAACGCGATGATGCTCGATCCGTTCCGCGTCGTATAATAGCTGCCTCCCTTTGCAGCATCCCACTTCTCCGTCTCCGGCAGATATCTGAAACCCCTCTCCTCCAGATACCCCGCTATGTTCGCGACCGCATGGAAAGCACTCGGGCACTTTCCTGCAAAGGCCATCAGTTCTTCCGATATCTTTATATGATCCATTTTCGTATTACCTCTTTTCATTCGTGATTCGCACTCATGATACGCTCCGCTTCAGCCATCAGCACGGGCTTCGAATTTTCGAGCTCACCGTCCGTGACCTTTTCGAGCAGCACCTCCAGCATCGCTCCGACCGCCGGTCCCGGCTCCATCCCCGCAGCCAGCAGATCACTGCCGCCGACCGCCAGAGCCTTTAGCGAAAAACACTGCTCCTGTTCTATTATCCCATGCATCATCATTTCTATCTCGCTGAATTTCACTTTGAGCACCTCTGTCATATTGCCCGTCGCCAGATTGTCCGCAAACTTGATCGCGAGTATCTCGAACAGCACTTCCGGCGTGAATTTTCTCATCAGTTTTTTCAGCCGCCGCTCGTCGCTTTCGAACAGTATGTCGTGATACTTCACCAGCAGTACCACCCTGTCCGAAAACGCCTTGTCGACCTTGAACCGCTTCATTATCTCCGCAGTGATCTCCGCGCCCTTTGCAGCATGCCCGAAAAAATGTCCCCGTCCCGTATCGTCCGGCGAATAAGTCGGCGGCTTTCCTATATCGTGGAAAAGTGCCGCAGTCTTCATATGCTCACGGTTTCCAGGAGTCGTCTTCACTGCCTCCATCGCGTGGATGCAATGCTCAAGCACATCGTATTTGTGGTATCTGTTGCGCTGATCGAATCCTTTCATCGCGTAAAGCTCGGGGAATACTTCTCCCAGCACGTCTATGTATCTCCGCACCACATCAGGCGCATACTTTCCTGTCACCAGTTTCCTGAACTCCGAAAACACCCGTTCCACCGACAGTTTTTTAAGCAGACCGCTGTTCCTGAACATCGCCGCCTCAGTTTTTTCCTCGATCCTGAATCCCAGCACAGACGCAAACCTCATCGCGCGCATTATCCTTAGCGCGTCTTCTCTGAACCGCTCGTCAGGATCTCCCACCGCGCGCAGCACGCGGTTCCTCAGGTCTTCCGACGCCCCGAGGATATCCGTGATGCTGCCGTTTTCATCCATCGCCAGTGCATTCACCGTAAAATCCCTGCGTTTCAGGTCTTCTTCAAGTGATCTCGTAAATCCCACGCTGTCCGGATGTCTGCAGTCAGAATATCCCGATTCCGTCCTGTACGTCGTTATTTCCAGCGGCACCATACGCACACTTTTATCCGGCTCCACGCACTCTGCCAGGAGCTCCGATACATCCTGCCCGCCGGCTCTCTGATCCGCTCCGCTCTCGTTCTGCGTGTCACCGCCGTCTGCCTCAGCGATCAGAGTGATCGTTCCGTGCTTTATACCTGTCTCGATGACCTTCATGCCATGGAAAACGCGCATCATCTCTTCGGGCGTGGCGCTCGTGGTTATGTCGATATCTATCATGTTGCTGCTTCCGCGCATATGCGGCTCATCTGTCAGTGCACGCGCATACCTGCAGGAGCCGAAAATATCTTCCGCAGACGGTCTGCTCATCCGCCTCGTCATCTCGTCCCGTACACATCCGCCGACAAAATACGCCTTATGCCCTGCTGCTTTCAGCATTCTCACCGCCGTGCATCCTGCTCTGAATTCATATATCGATCTGATGTCTCTCATACCTTGCGCCTCCATGCATACTGAGTCTAACAGTATGATTATACCACGCATGCCGTTCGCCCTGTATGCTTTTTTGCACTGTGATGCTATCAGGCCCGAAAAAATGTAGTCACATGGCAAAATCAGACCCGAAAAAATGTATCTTTGCTCATTGAATAGGCTCGAAAAAATGTGTTATACTATATCATGTAAATACTAGGAGGTCTATATAATGCTCAGATTTGCAATAAACAAGCTTCTGGACTGGAAAAACAAAAGCAACAGAAAGCCGCTTATAATCATTGGTGCCAGGCAGGTCGGAAAAACCTGGCTTATGAAAGAATTCGGCAGGACATATTACGAGAAGACTGCATATATATCTTTTTACAACAACAGGCGCATGAATGAAGTTTTCCGGATGGATTTTGACATAAACAGGATCATCATGAACCTGAACATAGAGTCAGGCGTAGCGATAACTCCCGGAAACACCCTTCTCATACTCGATGAGATACAGGATGCTCCCGAAGTTCTCGAATCACTGAAATATTTCTGCGAGGAAGCCCCCGAGTATCACGTCGTTGCTGCAGGCTCGCTTTTAGGGGTATCGATACATGATGGGGTTTCATATCCTGTCGGCAAAGTGGATATGCTTGACCTTTACCCCCTCAGCTTCAGAGAATTCCTATGCGCGATGGACGAAAAACCTCTATCGGATGCTCTTGATACGAAGGACTATACATTGATAGACAATTTTGCAGACAAATACCTCTTCTGGCTGAAAAACTACTATTATACCGGCGGCATGCCCGCCGTCGTAGATGCTTTCCGGCTTCGCAAAGATTATGATGAGGTCAGGCAGATACAAAGCGATATCGTGCGTCAGTACGAAAACGATTTCGGCAAGCATATAGATGCCGGAACACTGCCGCGTATACGGATGGTATGGGATTCTATCCCTCTGCAGCTTGCCAAAGAAAACAGAAAATTCTTTTTCGGGCAGGTGAAAAAAGGTGCTCGCAGCAGTGACTATGAAATCGCTATCCAGTGGCTGATCGACTGTGGACTCGTATACAAAGTCAGCCGTGTAAACGAACCGCACATACCGCTCAAAGCATACAAGAGCATGAACGCATACAAGCTGTTCATGCTGGATGTCGGACTGCTGGGCGCACTGAGTGAACTGCCTGCTGAATCCATTCTGGAAGGCAATGATATTTTCATCGAATTCAAAGGCGCGCTTACAGAACAGTACGTACTGCAGCAGCTGATCTCAGACACTGGCTACACCCCTTATTATTTCGGCACTGAAAAAGCGACATTCGAACAGGACTTTCTCATACAGAAAGGCAAAGATATCGTTCCGATAGAAGTAAAAGCTGAAACAAACGTGCGATCACAGATCCTCAAAGCATACTACGACAAATACCACCCGGAAAAAGCAGTGCGTTTTTCCACACTGAAATATATAGATCAGGGCTGGATGGTGAACATCCCACTGTATGCAGTCTGCAATCTGTAGCGGTCGATCGCTGCAGCTGCAGCGCACAAACCACTTGATACACAGCCGCGAAACCTGTACAATATTTTTGAATAAAACAACAGGGGATATAACAATGAACAATACTGAACTGAACTACGAAGAATTACTGAAAACACACAGACGAAATCTGCATATGATACCGGAGCTTGACCGCGAACTGCCGGAAACGAAAAAATATCTGCTTTCCGTGCTCGAACAGCTGAACTGCAGACTCACATTCCTCTGCGGATCCGGCATCTGCGCATATTTCGACAAAGGGCAAAAGGAAACTTATGCGTTCCGCGCAGACATGGACGGACTTCCTGTCCGGGAAGCGAACACGTGCAGCTACCGTTCCACACACGACAACAAGATGCATGCCTGCGGGCACGACGGACACATGGCCATGGTCCTGACTCTCGGACAGTACGTGAACACACTCGATGAACTGAAATGCAACGTGCTGCTGATCTTCCAGCCGGCTGAGGAGACGCTCGGCGGCGCCAAGGAGATATGCCAGAGCGGCATCTTTACAACATACAATGTAACAAAAGTCTTCGGCATACACATGTGGCCGTTCATCGACGCAGGAAAGATCGCATCAAGACCGCACGCACTGATGCCGAAATCAGCCGAGATCAACATCGATATATACGGCAAAGCCGCACACGGTACAGCGCCTTACGAAGGCATCGACGCGCTTTACATAGGAACGGACTACCTCAGACGTGTTTATGCAAAGCACGCACAGATCCCTGGTGCAGTACCGCGATTCCCCGAAGGGGTCGGCGACCTGCCGCGCGCACCGCAGAAGGAGCCTGAAGACAAGACCATCATCCACATCGGCAAGATGGTCAGCGGCTATGCCAGGAACATAGTTTCCGATTACACGCATTTTCTCGGCACGGTCCGCGCATTCAGCGAAGAAAATTTCAGCATGATAATAAGCCTGCTCAAGAGCACGCTCACCGAGATAGCAGACGAATACGGGTGCAGCACCGAGTTTTCCAACAGCGAAGGCTATCCGCCTGTCATCAATGACGTCGCTCTCTACAATGAGCTGCTTCCGGTACTCAGAGAACTTCCGGGCGGATACGAGGAATTCGCAGAGCCGCTCGTGATCTCAGAGGACTTCTCGTTCTACGGTCACTACGCACCTGCGGTATTTTTCCTGCTCGGCACAGGCACAGGCATCCCGCTCCACAGCGTCGATTTCGATTTTGACGAGAAAGTGCTGCTGAGCGGATTCGAGCTCTACAGTCGCATACTCGCATAGTCCCTGCCGGCCGCGACACGAAGTATCTGCGCAGCAGCCCGGTCAGCACATCACCCTACCGCGTGCCACAGCAACATTAGCAGCACGGCCGGCCTATCATGCCGCACCGCACCATCAGAAAATCGAAAGGAGGCTCCGGTGTACAGAATATTCATCGTCGAAGACGACGAAACAATAGCATATTCGATCGCGGAAAAGCTCACGAGCTGGGGCTTCGAGGCGAA
>CAKQIZ010000047.1 GCA_934247125.1 uncultured Clostridia bacterium | reverse complement strand
AAACTGCTTCGTGACAGAAAAAAAAGAGGAACGCCGCAGGAAGAAGAAAAGTTGTTTGTGATATTCTTCGGGATAAACAGAGCCCATCGCATGTTCAATGAAGAAATATATGATGAAGATATCGATGAGAACAATATGACGATCATGGATCAGTATAAAGAAATCTTGAGAGATGGCAATAAGTACGGTATATGTTCGATCGTTTGGGGAGAAAGCCTGGGTGCATTGAAAAATGCTTTAGGAAGTGTAGTTCAGAAAAACTTCAATAAGAGGATCGTATTTGAAGCCGGAAAAGATGCAATGGAAGCACTGGTTAATGAAACCGACGCAGAGAACTTAAAGAAAAATACGGCAATATATATGGATGTTAATGAAGTAAAGAATAAGCATTTCAGGTTATATGAAATGCCGAAAATAGGTTGGATAAGAAATTACGCAGAAGCATATAAAAGTGCTGTACACAAGGAGACTGAATAAAATGAGTGATTTAGATCAAATAAAGGCAAATTGTGCAAAATATGGACAGCAAAGAAATCAGTTAGAAGATCAAATAAATCGTGATTATCATAATTATCGTGTAGAGGTAAGACAGATATTTCAGGAAATTTACAGTTCAAAGTCTCAAGCTGCATCGAAAAAAGGGCGTATAGCGACCATATTGATTGTATTAAGCTGCGTGATTGGACCAATATTAATGATATTTGCAGTTTTTTCAATAGCTCCTTTTGTATTAGGAGCTTTGGTGACTATAACGGGTGTGACCATAGGTGTAATAAGTAAGAATAAAGCAGATGCTATAAAGATGCAGAATCGACATGAACTTGATGATCTGAGAAGACAAATCAATGAAGTTTTTCCGGAGCTGGTTTAATTATGATCGAAAAATTGTATTAAATAATCAAGTTTAACTTTGAAGCAGAACAGCAGATATATAAAAAATATTACTGTGGTATATGTTCTGATTAAAAAAAGAGATGAGTGGTTTTATGTATTGTATAAAAAATTGCTCAGAAGTTTATAAGATGCCTGTACAGAAGGAGACTGAATAAAATGAGTGATTTAGATCAGATAAAGGCAAACTGTGCCCAATATGGACAGCAAAGAAATCAGCTGGAAGATCAAATAAATCGTGATTATCAGAGCTACCGTATAGAAGTAAGTCGGATATTCCAGGCGATTTGCAGTTCGAAATCTCAAACTGCATCGAAAAGTGAGCATAAGGCAAATCGATTGATTGCGGTAAGCGGTGTGAGTGGAGCGATACTGATTGTGATTGGGCTGGCATTAATGATACCTACGGACTGCTTCACGATCCTTTTTTGCGTATTGGGAATGCTGATAATTCCGATAGGGGTCGGTTTCGGTATGAGAAATAAAGATAAAGCTGTTGATATGCAGGTGCAGAATCGACATGAGCTTGATGATCTGAGAAGACAAATCAATGAAGTTTTTCCGGATTTAGTTTAATTGTGATTCTTAGATTGCAATGAAATGTTTGTTTTATAAAAGCGCTGTACACAAGGAGAAGGAATAAAATGAGTGATTTAGATCAGATAAAGGCAAACTGTGCAAAATATGGGCAACAAAGAAATCAGCTGGAAGATCAAATAAATCGTGATTATCAGAATTATCGTTTAGAACTGAAACGTATATATAATTCTGCTTTGGAATCAGTAGATAAAAATATTAAGCATTTAAAATTTAGATGCACGCTTATGATAATCATATCAGTTGTAATTGGTATTATAATGATTATAATTGCTGCGGCTGTAGACTCCGGCTTGAGTTTGGCATTAGGGTTCATAATATTAGTGGCAGGATGTATTGTAGGATTTACTGATTTCAACAGATTGGAAAGTGTTAAGATCGAGCAGATGGAAAATATCAATCTAATCAAAACTGAGATCAATGAAGTTTTCCCGGGATTGATTTAATTATGATTGGCAGATTACGATTAAATAGTAAAGTCCATACTAAAGCGGAACAGCAGATTTATAAAAAATATTACTGTAGCATATGTTTTGCTTTAGAGGAAAGATATGGATGGATTTATAAAAATCTCGTAAGTTATGATATCGCAGTTGCATATATGGTACTTTGTGCAACTGCAGGTTTTCATGAAGAGCGACACCGCCGTTGTACTGTACCGCCATTCAGAAAACAGTGTCGTATTTTACCAGATGAAAACAGCGCATTTCTGGCAGACATCACTATACTGCTTGTTTTTTACAAAGCTTTGGACGATCAGCGTGATGAAGGAAAATTAGCGGGACGTATTCTGAGCAGGTTATTAAAAAAACAGGTAGAAGTTATAGCGCAGAAAGAACCTGAGCTTTTTAATATTGTGAATATGGGAATGGATGCGCAGTGGCAGTATGAAAAAAACAATGGCAAAGTATCACTAATGGCTGCATGCAAACCATTTTCAGATATGTTGGCTGAAATAATAAGCTGCAGAGTTAAGGACGATTTGGAGCGGGAAACTGTAAAACAGCTTTTTTTCTGGATAGGAAGCTGGATCTATCTGGTTGATGCTTGTGAGGATGTATATAAAGACAGAAAAAAGCAGAGTTATAACCCGATTACTGCAGGCATCAATAAGAAAACGGAAGAAATTTTAGCAGAGAGACGTGGCGAAATGGTAGAAACTTTGGGTCTTATACAGCGTAATATTTTTATGTTGCTGGAACTTTTTCCACAGACGGAAGAAACTGCAATTTTAAAAAAGCTGTTTGGAAATAATGCTACGAAAAAACTGGCACGCATTTTAGAGGTAATATAATGAATATCTATGAGGAATTGAAAATTTCACCTGATTCAGGTGAAGCTCTGGTAAAGCAGAAGTATTGGCAGACGCTGGAAACTTATCAGCTTGTTCTTGGCTCATCTGAGAATGATCAAATCAAGACACTGGCTCAGATGAAAATAGACAAGCTGAAGAATCTGGGTAAGGAGAAGGGATATCCTGATACACCGGCGTACCACCCTAAATCAAAGGAGCAGATACAGCATTTGGATAAAGACGGGGGACTGGAAGATTCTGAGGAAATTTTGTTTAAAGCAAAACTATTGTGCTGGGGCAATGATCAAAGCCATGCAGATCTTGATAAAATAAATAAATTACTTGATACAGCCCGCGAAAGCGGTGAGAAATATTATCTGAAAGCGGTTATTGCATTGCGCATTGATAATTACAGTATACTGGGATGTCGGAATGCCGTAACTATGATGGAACAGGCATTGAGGTATGATGGCTCAAATGAATTATATCTGGGACTTTTCGATGCTGTTAAAAGAGAAATCGAAATTTATAATGATAAAGTTCAGGAAGATAGACGAGCAGAGGAAGAACGACAGCGGAGACTTGAGGAAGATATAGAAATAAAAAAGAGAAAAGATATGATAGGTAACGTTATAGGAGTCAGTGTTGCTGTCCTGGCAGGTATCGGTATGTGCTGCTGCTGTCAGAAATGCTGTTCAGGAGGTTGTTGCTAAATGAAAGTGAACGATGATAAAACAAAGGCACTGCAGCTGCTGTCGGTACTTTATGGTGAAAGCAGTGATGATAGTATCAAAGCTCGATTAGCACGTAAATATTTTGATATGATGAAACGAACAGATATATTCCTTGAGCTGCAGGAGATGATCAATGAAACTGTTACATATAATGACGATGGGAAAAAAGTTATTTTGCGAAGTGATAATACAAGAAAAGCTGCGGTGAACGGTATCGAACAAGGGATATCAGTATTTGAGGATCTTGAAAAGGCGATGGACAGGATACAAGAGCAGTATCAAAAAACAGAACAGGAGCTTCAGAAAATAATACCACAGTCAAGTCGCATATCATTAGTTACCAAGCAGCAGGAATGGGGTGCGGATGTATTTTATGATACATTGTTAAATGCACTGATTTATGTGTTGACTGTTAAGTATGGAGCAAAGGTATTAACGGATATTTATTATAAGCAGGGTATGGATCTGTTGGACAAGATGTTACTATTGGAAAACTGCCTGCAGATAAATATGAGCACTGTGGAAAAAGACCAATCGATATCAGATGTATCAGGAAACGATTGGTGGATGATCAGAAGCAAAAAATTCAGTTTACTTGGAATGAGTGAATATAACGGATATAGAGCAAGCGTAATGAACAAAAACAATGATATAAAGAGTTTTATTATATCGATGCAGGAAAACCTTGATCAGATATCGCCATATTTATACGCATCAAAGGTTCACGATCCGATGAAAGAAGATGATTTATTACTGATTGGAAAAGGTTATATCGTAGGACGAGGTGTATCGGATGCATTACATTTTCTCGAAGGCAATGTCATAATAGAACCTTCGATCAGTACGATGGATAATATTGAATTGGAAACCAGCGATCTGCTTAAAACACTTAGCAGCTGTCTGGGAACAAAGAATTATTGTATATCACCAGAACTACTTGTTGATATGCTAAACAGCAGGGCAATGAACAGTGCGGCCAGAAGCAGGATGGCAAACAGTAAATGTATTTTTTGTGGAGCAGATGCTATTCAGGGAATGGCATACTGCAATAACCATTTCAGGGTGAATCGATAGATGTATATAGGGAGGATCTGTTATCCGGTCAGAGTTCTTGGACCAGGCAATAGAGTTGGTATATGGGTGACAGGATGTAAGCGAAACTGCAGGTATTGTATGAGCCCGGAATTAAAGAATAGGGACAGCGGGGTCACATTGAGTACAGAAAGAATATGTGAGATCATAGATGAAATCGGTGATATGGACGGGATAACTATTTCTGGTGGGGAGCCGTTTTTACAGGTAAAAGAACTTATATCTCTTGTAGACAGAGTATCGGAGAAAGTAAATAAGGATATTTTGATTTACACGGGGTTTGCAATGAATGAATTAGAAAGTTCTTATCCATATGAAATGGAATTTATAAAAAGTAAGGTATCCGTGATTATTGATGGAGAGTACATTGCTATGATGGATAATGGAAAAGGACTAATGGGATCGGAAAATCAGAAAATATATGTATACAGTAATTTTGAAAAATATAAGAACATCCGCAGCTGTGAAAGAAGAAGCCAGTCATTTTTGTACAACGGAAAAATAATATTAATCGGAATACAGTAAAAGGAGAAGTTTATGTCAAATGAAAAAGCACCGGTAACACAATTAGGCATCCAGTCTGAGCCAGCTCCTGTAACGCAGTTTAGTGTAACTGAGGTTCCTGTGACACAGTTCGGTGTTATGGAAGATGTGACAGCCTCAGAAAATAAACTGGAGCAAGGCAATATATTTGCAGACGGGTATGTAATAGAGAAACTATTGTCTGATTCAGGTGCTCAGGCTGATGTTTATCTTGCACAAAAGGAAAGAAAAAAATATGTAATAAAAAAATACAGAAATGGATATAAACCTAAGGAAGATGTCCTGAATAGGATTTTGCAGATCAAACATCCAGCTGTTGTCGAGCTGATTGATGCCAGAGTCGAGCAGGGTGGCTATTATGAAATCTATAAATACTATGAAAAAGGGACATTGGAAGAACACAAACGAATATCGAAAAGTATTATCGAAAAGAATATAATACCGGATATCAACGAAGGACTGCATGTTTTACATAAAGAAGGGATAATACATGGAGATCTGAAACCATCGAATTTGTTCTTATCGGATGATGAGGAGCATGTACTGATCGGTGATTTTGGCATAAGTGTGTATACGGATGGAAACAGTATGACCAGCGTGCAAGTGGCAGGCACACCGGAATATTCGCCTAGGACTAAAGGAATTTTAAATCAGGAGTCTAAGAGCTTTGCGTATGATTACGGATCATTTGGACTGATTCTTATAAGGCTGATAACAGGAAGATCGATTTTTGCAGGACTTGATGCTCAGGCAATCAATGAAAAATGGGCAAAAGGTATAAACTTGCCGGATGAAATCAGTGGAAGGTTAGAAAGGCTGATAAAAGGACTGATAGTAGATGATGAAGAGAAACGATTTGGATATAAAGATGTAAAGGAGTGGGAAGAAGGCCAGTTTGTACAGATCAAACATAGATCTCTGGTTCATACTGATGAAAAAAAGAATGCTCTCAAGCCATTGATATTTGGATTTTTTAATGATGAAGTGCTGGCGGTAAAGAACCTGGAACAACTAAAAAACGCTATAGTTGAGCACTGGGAATATGCTACGGGGTTACTAAAGAGGAGAGAGTTCAGGGCATTTTTAAAACAGTACAGTGAGGCAGCTTTAAAGCTTTTAGATGAAGAGATCGAT
The DNA here is from genome assembly GCA_934247125.1 of uncultured Clostridia bacterium. Classification (GTDB taxonomy): domain Bacteria; phylum Bacillota; class Clostridia; order Peptostreptococcales; family Anaerovoracaceae; genus Lentihominibacter. The sequence continues at coordinate 8,902 of CAKQIZ010000047.1, read as the reverse complement.
ATTACAGATGAAGATTCACTGTTGTTTAAAATATGTTGTGAAATAAATGAAGAAAAAACGATTATATACAAAGGGAGTGATCTGGGTACTTTAAATGATTTTTATAGTGTAGATACAGAAGAAAGTCGAAGTATCAAAACTGAACTTATAGCTAAAGGGTTGCTACAGTATTATATGCAGCGTATGGATTATGCAAATGATGTGATCGATATAGTTAGAGATGCTTCTGTAAAAGGCGGGATGCATGTTGAATTTGTTTTATCTGCACTGAAAAAAATTTTTGAAGGTGAAAGTGACTTTATATTTAAAGGAGAAAAATTCAGTTCGCTGACAGAATTTACAGAGTATATAGGAAACTGTGAGGAGGATGAGCTGATGGATTGCGTTGAAGACAAAGATTTGTTGTCATGGATATATTCAGTATGTTCAGATTCCGGGAAAAACAAGTTGATGAAAATTCTTGAGTAATTTAGGAGATAAAATGAGTTCAAGTACATATTATAATGCGAGACTTGAGAAAGAACGGCGGGACAAGCTTGCGCTGGAAGTTGAGAATAAGATCAGGGAAGTGGAAATCCGCATGAAAAAATACCGGGCTTCCCAAGAGCATGGCGTTGTTATTACCGATGCAGCGAAAAACAGGAATGAGTTTATGCGTAAAATGCATGCCGGTTCAAGACAAGACCATAAAGCGGTCGATGTACATTTTGCGCTAAGTGTTTCAACGGATTCTGAAAATAATCCTGAAAATTCACAGGAAAAAAATACGAAAATGCAAAATCTGCAAAATGAAAGAACCTTTGAAATCATAAAGAGCAGTCCAGTCAACCGGTTGAAAAAGCATGTTTCGGATGAATTGTCATCACTGAATATAGTTACGGAAAATCAGCGTGAGGCATATGATTCATTCGTTTCGTTTTTCAACGAAATTGCAGACGATAAAAACATAAGTAACGATGAACGAAGAAATATGGTCGAGGAACGACTCGTGGTTCTTAAACGTAAATTAAATACTGATGTAACAGCGCAGCATGGTTTGTTCGCAAAAGAGTCAAGACTGGCAGCTTTGATGAAGCTGCTTGATGCTAGTGGTGAAATTTCCGGAACTGTTGATGAACAAATCAATAAACTTGAAAAAGCTCTGATGAAACAGGAAGAAAATAAGCTTATCATGGCAGAACTCTCAGAGGTGATGCAAAACCTGGGATATCAAATGGAGTCAAATATCGTGATCAATGATGATGAAATAGAACTATGGGATTCCGACACGACATGGTGTGATCTGGGTATAAAGCGAGAAGACAGTATTTTTATTATAGATACGGTTGTAAAGGGTGAAAAGGACAGTATAACAGCAAATCAGATGCATGAAGTAGAGAGTGAAGCAAGATCCACATGTGATAAGAAACGTATAATCGCAGAAGAAATGTCAAAGCGCGGTATTCGTTTTGATATAATTTCTGATAACGCTCCAGAGAAATCAAACCTGAAGTATAATGCGAGAAACTCTAAAGAAAAGAAAAAGAGACGTTCTGTAGAAAATAAATATTTGTCAATAAATTAAGAATGGTATCGAGTATGGAATATATTAAAATTTGCAGTTTTTGCGGAAATGTAAACAAAGCAGTGCGCCGGTCGGACTTAAAAAAATGTATGAATGAGAATTGTGGACGAAGTCTTGAAAATGTATCCAGTATGACCAAGGAAGAATACGATGCACAGCAGAAATCGATAGAGAGCCCTGCTTTTGAGAGTACGGAAGATAAAACTTCTGAAATGGATGAACAAGCTTTTTTCTTTGTGAATGGAGAATATGATATTCGGATAAGGATACCGGAAGGAGATTCGATTATAGGAAGAGACAGTATAGGCAAATCAGAGTTAAAGAAGTTTTTATCTATAAGTAGATCTCATTTAAAAGTCAGAAACAATACTCATTATCTGACTGTTACTGATGTGAGCACATACGGGACTTCGATCAATAATGATCGCATTATAAAAAATGAAGAGTATACTGTGGCGGCAGGAGATATCATTTCTCTTCATATCTATGATTTTAATGTAGTGAAAGAATAGGAAAGTACAATGCAGATAAATAAACCTAAATGGCACAGGGATATGGAAATATATTTGGATATATACACCGTTTTGATCCTCGAAGGAAATGTGAATGACTTGCAGGCATGGGTGTATATTGATGAAGAGTCAAGTGAACATATAAAAACTGAAGAATATCTGTTTAAACTTCTCAGTGAAAAGGGATATGAAGATATAGTGTTCTATAATTGGATAGATGGGTTTTATGATATACATAATAGCGATAGTATAAAGTCTTTTATAGGGCGTTACAGCAGTGAAAAAAATGAAAATATTTCTGTTCAATGTGCTTCGTCTGTGATTCGTGATGCAATGAATGATATAAACCATTCCAGTGCAGTAATTTTTAATATGACAAGTCCCTTATTCACTACACCAGATGCATTGTCAGAGATGGAGCTGGAATGTATAAGCAAGCTGTTTCTTGCGTCAGGAAATAAACGACAGGCCCTCAGTTTGAAGACCGGAGAACTTATCAATAATGTTCTTATTATTGTTGTAGAAAAGACTAATGACTTGCCGGCATGGTTCTATTTGAATAATCCATTTGCAAAGCAGATCATTGTTACGAAGCCAGATAAAGCACTGCGTGAAAACTATATAGCTAATCGAACAGAAGTATTTTTTGACTATCAAGATGTTTCTGTTGAGGACAGTGAAAAGGCTGTTGATGATTTGATCAACCTTACAGAAGGGTTTTCTAATGTAGAATTACAGGGTCTGATCAATCTCTGTGAAAGTAGAAAAATTTCAATTAAAAAAATAAAAGAAGCGGTTAATCTGTTCAAATACGGCGAGAGTGAAAGTAAGTGGGATTTACTGGAATATGACAGAATCGTAGAAGCAAGAGAAATCCTTACTCAGCGTGTGAAAGGACAGGAAGAGGCCATAAACAAAACGCTGGAGGTAATAAGCAGAGCGACTCTTGGGATGTCAAATATACAGAATAAATCTGCGGGGAAACCACGAGGTATATTGTTTTTTGCAGGACCTACAGGAACCGGTAAAACTGAGATTGCTAAAGCGATTGCTGAATTGATTTTCGGAGATGAAAGCTTTCTGACGCGATTTGATATGAGCGAATATCAGCATAGCCATTCCGATCAGAAGCTTTTAGGTGCTCCTCCCGGATATATCGGGTATGGCTCGGGAGGGCAGCTTACTAATGCAGTGAAAGAAAAACCTTTTAGCATTCTACTTTTTGATGAGATCGATAAAGCAGATCCTAGTATTCTGGATAAATTCCTGCAAATACTTGAAGATGGAAGAATGACTGATTCGAGTGGGGAAACAGTACATTTTTCTGAAACTCTGATCATTTTTACAAGTAATCTTGGAACTATAGAAAAAAGCGAAAATGGGATTTCATATGAAAATATCAATAGTAATATGAATTATCAGGAATTGAGATCACGTATGATGGAATCGATCAGAAAATTTTTCAGAAGAGATATTCGCAGACCAGAGTTACTGAATAGAATAGGAGACAACATCGTAGTCTTTGACTATATCAGGGAACCTGTGCTTGATGAAATACTGGAAAATCAAAAGAAAAAAATCAAAGCCAATATGCTTAGGGAAAAGAATATCGAGTTTGATATATCTGATGAAGCGTATAAATATTTACATGAACGTGCACTGGAAAATCTGGATAACGGTGGAAGAGGAGTTCTAAATGCATTAGAGACATATCTTATAAATCCGTTGTCAGAGTATATGTTGAAGAACAATGTAAGGAAGGATGCAAAAATTTTTGTTAAAGAGATTGCTCCTAATGGGGAGTTGATCATATAGGAGGTAATGATCTAAAGGTTGTATTATTGGATAATACAGAGTCGGTTTGAAAATTTTGGAATTTCAATATTAGAGATTCAAAGAGAATATGATTGATTTTAAGGAGGCAAAATGTTTACTGTTGAATATGATGGAAAAAAGTATACAATTGATGATTATGTAGCTATGGCAGAAGCGGCAATAAATGGAGAACAAGGTGCACTTGAGAGACTTTTAGACCAGGGGATTAAATTAAGAGCTTTGGGATATAAAGATTCGCTATATAACTTAGAAGACTGGCTCTTTTTTATAGCTAGGAATGGGAAAACTAAATGGGCAATAGATAAATTGTATGAGAAAAGAGAAAAGAATAATGATAATGAAGCGGCAATTTGGGCTTTAGAGACTGGTGTGAATATATTCGAAAAGAAAGGACAGTATGCACCAACAGCATGGTATCAGCTAATTAATGAGTATTATTACGAACAATACAAAATAGATGACGCTCCATATGAAGAACATAAATATTTAATGGCTAAAGTAGGCGAATGGTATAAGAAGGGGGTTAAGGCAGGATGTGATCCTCAATATTTGGAAGGGAGTGAAACCTGGTGCAATATGTACTTGAATAGCTCTAATAATAAAAGTACTGGCGGATGCTATATAGCAACAGCAGTATATGGATCATATGATTGTGCAGAAGTATGGACTTTGAGAAGGTTTCGAGATGAGTATTTATCGAAACGAATATGGGGAAGATGTTTCATAAAGGTATATTACTGCATCAGCCCTAAACTGGTTGATGTGTTTGGAGATTGCAAATTGTTTAATAAGATGTTTAAGAAGCCTTTAGATAAAATGGTTGAAAGGCTGAATAGAAAAGGAGTAGAAAATACATATTACGAGGATTAGTAAATAGTGTCTTGTTAAAGATCTGAGACATCAAAAAAAGTTATAAACTTAACGAGGATTTTATTGATATTTGGATAAGTATTAATAATTAAAGAGTTGCATCAGAGAATAAATAGCTGGTTTGAAAATCTGTAACTTGGAAAGGAAAAACATATGGGAATGAATTCTATAACAATGAAAGAAGTTGATGAAGCATATAATGCGAAAGATTACAAAACATTATATCGTATGGCATATCATAATCCTATGGCAGTGTATTATTTGAAAGACGATGCAGAACATGGAATATTAGATGCTATGCATTGGTATGCGATGATATTTGATGATGGTTATGGTGTAGAAGAAAATATTGAGCATGCATTTGATTTAATGCAAGAATCCGCGAAATGTGGACACCCGGAGTCTGCGAGAGAACTTGGGAGAATGTATTATGCTGAAGCATATGGAATTCAGGATTATGATGCAGCTAAATACTGGTTCGAAAGAGCAGTGCAGCTTGGGGATAAAGAGGCTGAAGGCTGGTTAAACACAATAGAAGAGATGCTTGCCATTATAAATGGTGAAAGTTTATAGGAACATTTTCACGACAAAATATTACGAAAATTACAAATAAATGATTATTTACAATATGTTTTTTTATGGTATATTAATATATAAAATATAGTGGTGCGTATCGAAAGGGTTTTCAGGTACAGCATCAAAAACATGGAAATTCCGGCAGAAGCCGGTGTTGAAAAGCGAGGAATGATATAAAGTAATAAAAAATATTTGGCAGGTGATGTAAATGGATAGAGGATTGGAAAAAAACTTAGTTCAAGGATGTACGGATATTCAACAGGTAAAAACATTGTTTGGGTTTTCTGATAAAGAAACGGAAATGTTGAAAAAAATACAGGAAATGTATCCGATGTTTGTAAATCCGTATTATTTTTCTTTGATAGACATAGATGATGAAGCAGATCCTATACGAAAGCTCTGCATACCTTCGGTGGAAGAGTTAGATACCGTTGGAAGCTTTGACACCAGTGGTGAAAAGGATAATACGGTTTTACCGGGACTGCAGCATAAGTATAAAGCAACGGCGCTGATATTGTCTAATAACCGATGTGCGATGTATTGCAGGCATTGTTTCAGGCGAAGAATGGTAGGGATATCGGAAAAAGAAACTTCGAGAGAACTTAAAGCTATCGTTGACTATCTCAATGAACATACGGAAATATCAAATGTCTTGATCAGTGGCGGTGATGCCTTTATGAACAGCAACGAACTCATAGAGGAGTATCTTAAGGAACTTAGTGCCATACCTCACCTGGATCTGATACGGTTTGGGACCAGAATACCGGTTGTATTCCCGCAGAGAATAACAGCAGATCTGGAACTCAGAGATATTTTATGTAAATATAATAAGAAAAAGATAATAAACATAGTGACACAATTCAATCATCCGCGAGAAATTACTCAGCAGTCCGCAGAAGCAGTCGAGCAACTGTTAGATATAAATATACTGGTCAAGAACCAGACGGTGCTTCTTAAAGGGATAAATGATGACAGCTATATTCTGGGTGATCTGATAAAGAAGCTTACAGCTATAGGCGTGATCCCTTATTATGTTTTCCAGTGTCGCCCGGTGACAGGTGTCATGAATCATTTTCAGATACCATTGAGAAAAGGATATGAGATCACTGAGGCTGCAAAAAATATGCAGAGCGGGATGGGAAAATGTTTTCGCTTTGTTATGTCGCACATTACAGGAAAGATAGAGATCCTGGGAGCATTAAATGAAAGTAATATGATTTTCAAATATCATCAGACTAAAGATGAAGAAAATCAAGGACGCATTTTCGTTCAGCAGATCAATGAAAATCAATGCTGGCTAGAGACGGGGAAAAAAGTCTGTAAATAAGTAAATCAACATGGCCTTCTATGGTAAAATCAAAATACCATAGGAGGCTATTTGATTTGGCGCTTATCGGCGCTTGCATTTTTTTGAGTTTGCGTCCGCTATATTTAATTTATAGCCTCACCGTTCACATACAGTGTATATCCGTTGAAGTCGATGTTGCTGTAGTCTGTGTCGGCGTCGTCTAGGCTGGTGACGTAGCTGTTGCCGGTGAGTTTGATCTTGGATTTTTTGTCAAGCGTCAGCTTTATCGATCTGGCACTGTTGTCGCCGTTGATCGTTCCTTCGTAATATGAGCCGGATTTCATGGTCATATCGAGAGTAGAGATAGAGTCGATCACGATGTTGCCGGTGGCTTTCTGCTTTGTCATCACTAGGGTGACGTCACCGCCGTTGGATCCCGAGTTTCCCCATGAATCGGCCTGGGCTCTGAGGAAGTTGCCCTCGCTGTCAGTGTTCTTTATAGTGTTGTTTTCCAGGTTGATCGTCGCTGTCGTGTTTGTCACGTAAAGCGTGTCGCCTTTTTTCGTCGTTATCTTGCTGTCTGCTGCCGTGAATTCCGCATTGCCGTCGGCTGCATCGCCGCTCATCGACTGGTAGAGGAATATATTCTTGTAAGTCGTCGACTGTCCGTTCAGTTCAGTGTTGTTGTCCGTGAGAGTGCAGTCATTCAAAGTAACTGAGTTCTTTCCTTCGATCACGATGCCCTCGGAAGCTTTTGCAACGAGTCTGGCATTGTTTACGATGATGTCGGCCGTGGAATATACGGAAGGGGAGCCTATACCTGTAGTCGTGTAAGTGCCGCCGGTGATGTCAACGCTGCCGCCGCCGCGGTCTGTTCTGATGGCTGCGCTCGATCTTCCCGAAGTGTTTATCGTGAGGTCGGATGCTGTCATTGTGCCGCCGCCTGTCGTCATGATGCCGCCTGCGTTGTCGCCTGTAGTCGTGATCTCGGAATCGCTTATAGTGACTGATGTGCCGTCGCCGGACGAATTGCTGGTAGTCGCCGAGCCGCCGTAGCTGAACACACCGTTGGCGCCGCTGGCGTCAGTAGTTATCTTCATGTTTTTGAGAGTCAGAGCCGCACCGTCTTTTGCAGTGATGCCGGAGTTGTTGCCGTAGAAATTGCTGGTGTCGCCTCCGTCTGAGTCACCGGTCTTGGTTATCGTCGTATCGGAAAGCTGTGCAGTGATGCTGCCTGTCGCGAGGACTGCATTCTCGTCTGAGTTTTCCGAGCTGTAAGTCTCGTCTTTGATGGTTTCGTCTGATGTTATCTCTTTTACTGCCGAATATGATGCAGTGCCTGATGACTGTCCTCCCGGGCCGCCCATCTGTCCGGTCTCTGCCGCGCTGCTTATGAATGCGCTGCCTGTTATGGCGCTGCATGAGAATGTGAATGCGGATGCCAGCAGTACTGCTGACAGTATGAATATCGTTATCTTATCTCGGTTCATTGTTAACTCCTTTACTGATTTTTTTCCTGCTCGTGTCATTATCAGATACATCACGCCGGCAGCGAGGATGATGCCTTCAGCGCCGAAAACGAAGTAGTATCCGGCAGGCAGTGCCGATGATGATCCTGAAGTGTTCATGTCAGGAGGCATTCCGCCCTGGCCGTTCTGATCGTTCTGCTGATCCTGTGACTGTGCCGATGCATCGGACTGACCGCTGTTGTCAGCTGTCTGAGCATCTGATGACTGCTGAGCGGGAGCACCGCCTGAATCACCGTCAGGCTTTGCAGGGGGCTGCTGATCGGAGCTTCCTGAGGATCGATCTGAACCGCCGGAAGACTGACTGTCAGGTGCAGCTCCCTGTTCTTCGCCGGACTGTGCCGGCTGTGCCGACTGAGAGTCACCTGAGCTGTCTTCGTGCTGGTCAGCCGTCTGACTGCCGTCTCCTGCCGGCTGCGACATCATCGTGTCAGCCCCGCTGCTCACATGGGACTGAGCATATTTCATCGTGAAAAACGCACAGCCGCACATCGCCGCGATCAGCAGCACGGCCAGCGTGTTTTTCATATACCGTTTAGTGAATAATCTTTTCATATCGTTTGAACTCCTTTCTCGTTAGAACTTCGTAACTGTTTTCTTTTATCGCCGAGTATGATAACTTTTCTTCCTTAAATGAACATTAAATGCGAAAATTTTTTGCAAAAATGTTAAAATAGGCTGTATTTAAGGTTGATTTAATAAATGTAAGTTATTTTTATCACGGTGATTG
>CAKQIZ010000046.1 GCA_934247125.1 uncultured Clostridia bacterium | reverse complement strand
TCCGGTTTGCAAGAGATAGAATTCAAAAGACAGATAAAGACAAGGTCGAAGACATATTGCTCAGATCCATATCGAAAGAATCCTCTGCATTCAGACGACTTAGGCGTGAGCTCCGTCATCTGGGGAAATATCCGTTCAGACATCCGTTTTTCTGGAGCGGATTCATCATTGGCGGGGTATAAGTGCACATATAAAAAGTATAACCTTCTATGATTGTGTTTTCGTCATAAAAGGTTATACTTTTAACGGATTTTAATTTCTGCATCCCCGTATCCTGAAATCCGGCAATTATCAACGTGTCAATACACTAGCCTATACGCATTTTAACTGCACCTGCAATGTGAGCCACATAAACAATGTGAACCAGAAACACTGTGTTTTATTTCCTTAATGGAAATCTGCTTTGAACCTGTTTTTTTAACTTTTTTATCAGTTTTTTCATTTTATTCACCTCCTAAAAATTTCTCCTATTTATCTAATTAATGTATATAAAAATACCGTTATAAAATAGCAATTCATATCATCGCGCATTGCAAATCGTAAGCGCTCAATAACATGATGCCTTTAACGCATTATCCATAGATGAGATAATTTAGAACAGATTAGACTAAACTAGGCGCCTAGCTTAGTCCCAAAAGGTCTAACTCTAAGGAGGTCTCAATAATGGATAAAATTACAGCTGTTAAATCTAAGCTAAAGCTTCAGCAGTGGGCTGAACGAATAGCTGAATGTCAGACAAGCTCCATGACGGTGGTTGCATGGTGTGAAGCCAACAACATAAATATAAAATCATATTACTACTGGCTGAAAAAAGTCAGATTACATACTTTGGACAGCATGCCGGCGTTATCAGAAAAACTTCCAGAGAAACCCGTAGAATCTCCATTGGTGTTCAAGCCCCTGGAGGTCACATCTCCCGTGGCTGGAATGCGGGCATCCGTCATTGTTCATCTTCCGCAGGCAACCATAGAAGTACCTGACGGCGTATCGCAACATACCGTGGAGGCGGTGCTCCTGGCACTGAAAGCAACATGCTAGGCGATATAACCATTGCCGAGAAGATATACATTGCATGCGGATACACCGATATGCGTAAGTCTATCGATGATCTTGCGACTCTGGTCCAAAGCAGATTTGAAATGGATCCCTTAGAACCGTCTCTTTTCATCTTCTGCGGCAGAAGGTGCGATCGGATAAAAGCACTTCTCTGGGAAGGCGATGGTTTCCTTCTCCTCTACAAAAGACTGGAGAACGGCAAGTTCCAGTGGCCTCGTACCGAAGAAGAACTCATGCCCATCACCTGGCAGCAGTTTCGCTGGCTTATGGAAGGTCTTCAGATCGAGCAGAAAAAGGTCAGAGCTGCAAAAATCGGCAGTATATATTAGTGACAAAACAGCCCGAAATCGTTGAAGTCACTGGCTTTTCGGTGCATTTTGTGGTGTAATTTTCTTAGTTAAAAAGCTAAGAAAAGGATGCAAAATGAACGCCGATAAATTACTCATTGAACAACTTAGGAAAGAACTTTCTGCAAAAGGAAGCACTATTCTTGCCCTTCAGAAGTCGATAGACGATCTTACTCGCCAGGTATCAAATCTTACTGAGGCGATACTTCAGATGCGTCACGATAAATATGGTCCATCCAGCGAGAAGAAGCTTGGCGTTCTTCCTGATCAGTTGTCAATTTTCAACGAAGTTGAGATCGAGGTTGCACCTCCGGTATCTGATGAACCGTTCGTAGCCGATGCCAAAGGCAAAGTGACAAAGAACAGCAAACGTACTCGTAAGGACATGATTATGGATGACATTCCTGTAGAAGAATACCTGATCGAGCTTGAAGAAGATGATCAGTTCTGTGATATCTGCGGCACTGGACTTAAACCTATCGGCAAGACATTTGTCAGAGATGAGATCAGATACATACCTTCGAGTCTCAGGGTAATCAGATATATGCGTATCGCATATGAATGTCCTAAGTGCAAGCATACAGACAAGCCTGTTATCATAAGGACTGTTGCACCGCCATCACTTCTTGATCATTCACTTGCATCACCAAGTTCTGTTGCCTATGTCATGTATCAGAAATATGTACAGGGCATCCCGCTCTACCGCCTTGAAAAGGAATGGGAGCGAATGGGCATACAGCTTTCAAGAACAACGATGGCAAACTGGGTGATCAGATGTCATGAAGAGTATCTCAGTCCTGTGCTTGAATACATGAGAAATCAGATGCTTTCTCGAGATATCGTCCATGCAGACGAAACTCCTGTTCAGGTCCTCAAGGAGGATGGAAAGGAAGCACAGAGCAAGTCATACATGTGGGTCTACAGAACAGGAAATGACGACAAAGTGCCTATCATAATGTATGACTACCAGCCTTCGAGAAGCGGTGACAATGCCGCTGCCTACCTGAAGGACTTCAGAGGGTTCGTTCATTCCGATGGATTTTCGGGATACAACAAACTGACTGAAGTTACAAGGTGCGGATGCTGGGCACACCTCAGACGAAAGTTTGTGGAAGCCATCCCGAAAGTAAAAGCCTCGGGGTCAAATGGTTCGCAAGCGCAGATCGGCGTAGGATACTGCGACAGGCTTTTCAAAATTGAAGATGAACTTAAGGACATGAGTCCTGAAGATAGATACATCAAGCGTCTTGAACTTGCAAAGCCTGTTCTGGAGGCATTTTGGTCGTGGCTTGAAACGGTGAATGCACTGCCTGGCAGCAAACTGGGCAAAGCAGTTGCTTATTCTGCCAATCAGAAACCTTGCATGGAGAATTATCTCCTGGACGGCAGACTGTCGCTTTCAAACAATGCGGCCGAAAATGCCATCAGACCATTCGTAGTCGGACGCAAGAACTGGCTCTTCGCAGACAGCCCTAAAGGAGCTGATGCATCAGCTGGAATATACAGCGTTATCGAAACAGCCAAGGCCAATAATCTTGAGCCGTACCGTTACCTGGAACTTCTACTGCATAACATGGCTGACTGGGATCATACTACCGAATATCTCGAGGATATGCTTCCGTGGTCTGAATTTATGAAGGAGAATGCCAGCAGGTAGTTAACCGGGAAATTGTATCTCTTCAGGTGGTGTAAATCAAGGCATCATCTTTTTAATCGCTTACTGCAAATCGATGGATCCATATCCCGGCGCAACAAACACAGCACGATCATGCCACTGCACAAAGCCTAGATGCTTTCAAAGCTTCGGAATGGCATTGTCTGCTTCTGTTTTCGCTTGTATGCGCGAAGCAGCCGTTCGGCTTTGTTGTTTGTTGACGGAAATCGTAAAGATAAACAAACACCGCTAAGAGATTGACGCAAATTTTCGTATAAATCAATCCTTGTATTTAGTGTCTGCAAGTTATCGTGAGGAGACACCATGAAAAAAATATTGAATTTTTTTAAGAATAAATCACGATAAATGAAAAAAGATTCACTATTATAAGCGAAAAGAAATTCAGCAATGATGTAAAATTCAAGTGTATCTGCTGACTCGGAGATTCAGAAAATGAGAGACATGCTCACGTCGGGCGAAAACCTCGTTATCGATGACGACGGTACCATCGAAAGAGCTGGAGATCCTCAGTTTGAAGATGCGAGCAATGGAGCGAAAGCAAAGACTGTGCCGAAGGCAATCGTGTCTGTGATTTTCAAGGAAAAACCACTTGACTTTATAGGGAGGTGTTGGCTTTCAAGTAATTAGGAGTTTGTTTTTAGGATCGAGATGACAATAATGCAATATAAAACAAATATGAAGGAGAATAATTCTATGAAGAATATGAATATGGGTAATCAGAATGTAATCAATAACAACATGAACCAGCGTGAAATGCTTCCTGGTGGAGGTTTCTTTGGAGGCGAGCAGAAAGAGACGCTTCCGGGTGGCGGATTCCACGGAGGCGAGCAGAAAGAGACGCTTCCGGGCGGTGGCTTCCATGGAGGCGAGCAGAAAGAGACGCTTCCGGGCGGCGGATTCCATGGAGGCGAGCAGAAAGAGACGCTTCCGGGCGGTGGCTTCCACAGAGGCGAGCAGAAGGAGACGCTTCCGGGCGGTGGCTTCCACGGAGGTGAACAGAAGGAGACGCTTCCGGGCGGCGGATTCCATGGAGGCGAGCAGAAAGAGACGCTTCCGGGCGGCGGATTCCATGGAGGCGAGCAGAAAGAGACGCTTCCGGGCGGTGGCTTCCACGGAGGCGAGCAGAAAGAGACGCTTCCGGGCGGTGGCTTCCACGGAGGCGAGCAGAAGGAGACGCTTCCGGACGGTGGCTTCCACGGAGGTGAACAGAAGGAGACGCTCCCGGGCGGTGGCTTCCATGGAGGTGAACAGAAGGAGACGCTCCCAGGTGGCGGTTTCCACTAACGGACCTGTCTTTGCAGGCGTTATTCGGTAGTCGGGAGGTGATTTTTTGATTAAGAAAACATTTAAAATGTGCAATGTTTCTGCTGTTCAGGCACAAAATATGCCTAATGCTCCCCCCTGCCCTTCTGGTAATTCAGGGCCTTATTATAAGGCTGTAGATGAATTACCGTAACGACTCAATATTTGAGACGTTATTAGGAAAGGTTATTCATGAGAAGGTTTCAGGTATTGAGTTGAGAGGAGGGATGATATGGATGGGTTTATTCATATTACAGCAATTGCTTTGATCATAGGATACGCAGCCTTTGCAGTATGGTTCATATGTAAGAGACAAACTATTTGGGGAAGCATAGGATCATCGGCAGGATTGCTGTGTGGAGGTGTGTTGATTGTCCCGGTAGCTGAAGCAATTGCTTCATTCATTTGCTGGGGTATTGTAGTAGCTATCGTATTGGCAATCATTGGTGCAGTAGCCAATTAATATGGGAGGAAAAATGAGATGAGAGAATTTGCATTTGGAACAGATCAGCAGTTTAACGAACTGGAGCAGCAGTTATTGGATAATCAGTGTCACGTATATAACGGTTGTATCCTTCCGGAATGCTGCACTCCAAAAATCGCAAGAATTGGATTTGAGCAGAACTGCAACGGACATTATATCCTGTATATTGACAAGGGCATTTGTGCCGAGACGGATCATTCCGATTTTAAGAATTTTATTGAGAATGGTGAAATCAGATTCATTTGTATGGATGATATGATCTGTTTCCTTCGCGGATTACAGCCCCTTTTTGAGAGTCCCTGTTCTGTGGATATAAGTACGCATCATGGTAGTGAGAGTCAGCTGAATAATGGGGCGAAGTCTTGTTTATATAAAACTGCAGAACCTGTATCCGAGGATCCTGTTTACGATCCCTCAAAAGTAAAAGCACTCAAGGAGGAAGAAGAGGTTCCTAAGATGGTTTGGCCTGAGGAGATTGCGGCACCTCTCAAGCAAAAGGTGTTTGGACAGGATAATGTAATCGATGAAATCGCCAACAAGATTGTGATCAACAAAATGAGGAAGGAAAAGAAGCTTTTGGTAATGGCGCTGATCGGCCCGACAGCAACCGGTAAATCTGAAACGGCGAAATCACTGGCTGATGTTCTTAGTAATGTATATGAAACTCCGTATGGTTACATCGAGATTGCAGGAAGTGAGTTCGTAGGTGAACATACTGTTCATAGATTCTTCGGAGCGCCTCCTGGGTATGTAGGTTTTGGTAACGATACGGTTTTAGAACCTGTCAGAAAAAACAAAAAGCACGTGGTTGTAATTAACGAAATCGAGAAGGCTGACACAAAGCTGCTTACTGGATTAATGGAAGCTATTGACACCGGTTTCCTGGGGATGGCAGATAATTCAAAACCGATTGACTTGAACGAATGCATCCTGTTTTTTACCTCAAACATTCCAATCGATATGGATAGATACCAGAAGTTATCTAAGTTTGAGAAAGCAGAGATGTGTAGGGATCAATTCACAAAGCACTGTGGTAGACCGGAAATCAGCGGTAAGATTGGAAACTTTATTGTTTTCAATGAACTTTCTGACACTGCAACCATGGATATTGTAGCCAAGTTTGTAAAGGAAGAACTCAAAAACTATGAGCTTCGACTGGTGCGAATTGATGAAGGATTAATGCTTGATTTCTTAAAGCATCAGACAAAATACGGAGCAAGAGGAATCCGAGATCTTGTCAGTGATGCTATTGGAGAGCATCTCTTGAGAGAAAGACGACTGGAGACACTAAGAGATAAATCGGTCGCATTGAAGGGAACAATTGGTGCAATCGAGTTTGAAATCGCATAAGGAGGTATTTATGAGACGAGTAGTAAAGTTGATTGAGAATGGACTTACAAGAGTAGCCGATGGTTTAGATTCGGTAATGAGCTGCTTTAGCTGTGACTATGACGAAGATCTGATGGAGGAGGAAGAAACAATGGAGGCAATGCAGGAAAAAGGGATTCCTAATAAGACAATTAAATTCTCGACTAAAGTGCTGGATGATTTCAGAAGAAATGTAGGAAAGTACAGAGCTGAAACAGGTGGTATGCTTGCATCAAAGACGGATCCAAACTTAATTGATGAGTGTTACTTTGATGTTCACTCAAGAAATACATCAGGCACCTTTTACTATGATGTCGAGTCTATGTCTGAAGTGTTTAGGGCATGGAAGGCCAATGGATTTGTGACAAATGGTATTTACCATTCTCATCCGATTGGATGCGTTCGCCCATCCTACCATGATATTTCTACAGCGCTTCTTCACCTGAGATTCTTCGAACTGGATTACTTCTATCTCCCGATTATCCAGAATGAAAGAAGAGGATTTTACACTATGTACTTCTATGTGGTGCGTCAGGAAGATGATTGCCTGAATGTTAATTTGGAATATGTACTTAAAGCCAACGAAGACGGCTATGTATATGCTTCATTTAAAAAGTGGAGTCAGAATTATTCAATCAAACAGTTGGATGCATATCGTGATGGCATTAACCGCCAGGAAGAAAGACATGCAGAAGCGGAAGAAAAGAAGGTAGATGGCCTCAATGTTACTACCATTACAAGTCAGGAGGAGAGTGTTATGAGAAGAGCCGTAGAGAGCAATGATTACTTTACTAAGGTGCAGGGCTTATATCCGGATAATGTTCTTGATAAGGTGATCATCTGCATTGGTACTGGTGGCGCAAGAAGTGCACTTGAGAATTTTGCAAGAAGCGGCTTCAGAAATTATATTCTTATGGATGCTGATATTGTAAGCCCGTCAAATGTTGCTACACAGGGAGTCTTCATCAGTGAGATGGGTAAAAAGAAGGTTGATGTTATCCGCCAGCGTATTCTGGACATTAATCCTGATGCAAAAGTTGTATGCGTTGATCGTTTCCTTGATGACGATATGTCTGATGAAGAGTTTAAGTCCTACATGGACATGTTTCCTGGAAGAAAACCTACCGACTATCTGATTTTGGGATGTACGGATAACTTCGAAGCGCAGAAAAGAAGC
This sequence comes from uncultured Clostridia bacterium, assembly GCA_934247125.1. Classification (GTDB taxonomy): domain Bacteria; phylum Bacillota; class Clostridia; order Peptostreptococcales; family Anaerovoracaceae; genus Lentihominibacter. The sequence continues at coordinate 8,266 of CAKQIZ010000046.1, read as the reverse complement.
TCTATCCTTGCATTAAAGTATGGTACTCCGTATCTTGCAGCAATGATGTATAAAGCAGGTGCTGCTGCTGAACTCATCTTCGTGTATCCAGGAGTAACAGAGAGCTGTCCGAGATGCCTTCTTGGCAGTCGATTCGAAAAGTATGAGAATGGATTTGAAAATGATGTTGACTCATCTGCTTGTACTATTTTTGCAACTGAGAGAATGAATGCACTGAAAGGATATATTGCTCTCATGCTGCTGATGTATCATGAGGCACCGGGCAATGCATTCAGCGATATGCTCGACAGCGTCAAAGATCGAAACTTTGTACAGATCAGATTGAATCCTAATGTAAGGGATGTGCTGGGTATCGGTATTTTTGACAGAGTGTTTACAGGGGCCGAACGATATACATTTATGGATGAAACAGTCTGGATTCCGCAGAAACCGGATCATCCATCAAACGGATATGAAACCTGTAAACTTTGTGGCGGTACAGGTCATCTGGAAGACCTTCATATGAAATGGCCGGACACAAGAAATATCAAGATGGAGGAAGTGACCGCTAATTCGGTGGCAAGCAATTATGCCGATCAGACTGCCTAAGGTATACGTAGTGGGTGGTGGAGGCCTTTAGGGGCTTCCCCTCCAGCAAATCGTCAAAGGGGTTCAAGTATCATTGTAGATGAAATCATAATATGTTAGGAGGAACGAGATATGAAGGAATTTGTATATGGAAGTGATCATCAGTACGAATTACTGAAAGAATCCCTTGAAGATCATCTTTGCCATGTGTATTCGCGCTGTTATCTGCCAGGAGCTTGCAGCAAGAATATCGCCAGAATCGGTTTTGAAAAGGAGGAGAATACATATGCCCTCTTTATCGATAAAGGTATTTCTTGCAGCAACAATCAGGCACCGGCTCTTTTTAAAGACTGGCTTGCGATTGGAACAGTAAGATTTCTGGATTTCACAGATATGAAAGAGTTTTTAAGAAGCTTGAAGTGCTTGTATTAAGGAGGTGTTATAAGTGACAGGATGGATTGTAGCAGGAGTAGTGATGGTAGTTGCTGGCATACTTATATATTGCAGTCGAACAAAGGAGACCCCAGCAAGACCTGCCGAGACAACACAAAGAACGACACCACAGCAGACAAGAGTGGTGCCGCTTTCTCAAAAAAATGAAACGGGTCCAATGGTCTACTATGCAAATGATAGGCATGGTGGCAAGGATAGAGAGTATCGTTTCAATTATAAAAAAGTAAACGGATCATGGAGAGCTTATATACTCCGAATGCCTAGCCTGGGAAACCGTTCGACAGATGGACATGCAACTCACAGACTCTGGGATGGCTCTAAACCATATGTATGCTGGGATAGTCCGGTAAATTCACTGAGCGACATGCAAACAATATCACGAGTATGGGCTGATAATATTCAAGAATATATTGCTACAGGCAAAAGATTTGGATAATCGAATTGTGTTGAGTATCAATGGAATTCTTAGAGGAGGCTGATAAGGTGAACCTAAGAGTTTACACAGGTGGAAATGTTATCGGAACGATGACTGAAACATATTTTGCGAATCTGAAAGTCGTGAACTTACATGGGGTATCACATCTGAAAGCCTTTTGTAAGGACAGAAAATTTATTTTCAAATATGTGTATCTTGAAGGAAGATGTCGAACATACGTTTTAGGCGACCTGATACTTGGCACGTGAGTGGAATACCCCTATAGCACATCTTGATTCAAATCGGAGAAAACATTGTAATGGTTGTCTTAATATTGACTGTGCCCAACCGATAAGGAAATTGGAAGAGATTCAAAAAGTTGCGCATTATTTGTCTGATCGGTATTTTCGATACATCAAAACAGGAAAGAGGATTGTCTGCCCCCCTTCCCGAGTGAAAGGTTTAGGATGATATGCTGTATACATCAATAAGAAAGCTTCCTGTATATTTTAAACAGGTCGAGAGATTGATATAAGAAAATACCTCAAGTAAATTTAGATTGTTACCGACCCGCCAGTTAGTAAAATCTTAAAATACGAGAGCTATCTAAAATGAATGTTAAAGGCACAAAGAAGAAAAATCAAGTATCAGCAGCAAATATTTTTGAACAGCAGGAGCTTATGAAGAAAGTGGAGGTAATCATAAACAATCTGCCATCCTTTACCTGGCATGAACTGGAAAGCAATGGGAAATTTGATAAAAATGCGAAGCTCTCATTTATCAGTGAGGATATGCTCATATTAGGATGCAATGTAGGCAGTGAGACGCATTATCTGAGAGCGATTGATACCAGAGGCAGAGAACTCAGCAGGACAGCATTTCCATTCAGCAACACATCCGAGGGATTCAGAAGTGCAAAACAATGGGCTGTTAAACTTGCTGCAGCGAACGACAAGAACCAGATAATCATGGTGCTGGAACCGATAGGACACTATTGGCTCTGCATTGCGACATGGATGATTTCAAACGGAATCAGTGTGGTACAGGTAAATCCATATGCGGTATAACAAACAAAGGAAATTGAGGCCAACAGCCAGATGAAGGATGATACAAAGGATCCGAAACTGATAGCAAATCTTGTGGAAGACGGAAGCTTCGAGATGCCGGATCTCAGAGATATCCCATGAAATCTGGCATTTCAAATGAAGATGACCTTGCAGAAATCGTAAAGATAAACAAATGCTGCTAAGAGATTGACGCAAATTTTCGTATAAATCAATTCTTGTATTTAATGTCTGCAAGTTATCGTGAGGAGACACCATGAAAAGAATATTAAATTTTTTTAAGAGTAACTCCCGATAAATGAAAAAAGATTCACTATTATAAGCGAAAAGAAATTCAGCAATGAATTGAAAGGAGAACAAAGCCATGAAGAAAAGTTATATACCTTAGGGCACGATCCTGTTTGAAAGCTTCGCCGGCACTCAGTGTATAAACAGGTGGGACGAGGGAAGTTGGCACACGATACCATTAGACACGGAAGCTTCACCAGCATAGCCGAACAGAGGAATTATAGCCTTAATAAATCAGTAGATAAGGACGATCTGTTAAACATACTCATTTTCAGCTATTCAGTACATGATACAATGACTGTTATGCATTTTCGGCGGCTTGTTTGAGGTTAATGTTTAAAGAAAAAGCCTGAAAAATCAACGATTTAGGGCTTGACATATCAGGAAGGAATATTTAACATAACATCTTAAAAAAGTAGGGGACCATGAAGTTTAAAATCAGAAGATTAATAGTTCCAAGAAGATCCGTCAAGGTAATGCTCATTGTGGATTCTGTAGTGTACAAAGGCGAGGAATACGCTCGTGCCGAAGAGTGCTTCGGCAGTGGTGATAACAAGTCATACAGAATCTGCAGTGCGGCTGAAATCACAGGAAACGGATGTGTCGGGACATCTTTCAATGAATTGATTATCTCGTTCAGCCCCTCCGATAATGACATTTACTTCGGTGTCAATGACTTCATAAAGTTCGGAATGATTCCCGAGTTAGCAAGGAGAATTTCAGTATATGCACCGGTTCGCAGACTTACCTGCAGCGATTACAGAAAAATCTTTACGGATATCAACAGCGGCATACTTGATGAAGTATCCCGTTTTCTGAGTATAAACAATATACTTCTTAAAATTGATTCACCGGACGAAACGGCCGACAGCCTCGCTGAAGAGGCTGAAAATCTGGGGCTGGGGGGGCGTCAGGACTGAGAAGCATTTTCTCACAGGCAGTAAATGAAAGATTCTTTGACGCTGCCGATACTTCGAACGGACAGCAGATTATCAAAATAGGAAAGGACGATATACATGATGCAGCCAGACATTTTGCAGAGGGATTCAGGAAATAATTTCAGAACCACAGCTCTTCACACCGCCGTCACTGCCTTCTGGTATGCTTGGGCAATGTACATATATTACACCATGTGTTTTTACCCTGTCAGCGGCACGACATACCGCATATCTGTCATGATAATGCTGTTCGCATTTTCCGTGATGGCGACCGTTGATGCATTTGTGATTCTGCCAATGAATTTGGAGGGAATTCACATCTTTTTTCTGCGGGGAGTATGCATGACTGATGCTGCAGGGATATATACCATGCTGGCATACCGTGTATATATGCCAGGACATGTGAAGGCATCTGCAGTGATATTTATTGTACTGAGCCTTCCTTACTTGATTCTGGTTATCCACACAATATACTCCTTACGCAGAAACAGAACTAAAGAGCTAGGCGTGAATTTCCGGGTAGTTTCCTGCAAGAAAATCTTGATTGTTATCCTTGTACTGGCAGCACTGGCCTCATTGTTCACTCTCGTACCTGTCGCCTATAAAACCATTACAGGGCAGCCTATGTATCTTCCTGATGTAAAAGCCGCATCGGCATCCGAACAGTACAGACTCAGTGATTATACAGAAAAAATCGCAGCGGCAGGAACGGATGACTGGAGAACACTTTCCACGAAAGAAAAGCTTGATGTGCTTCAGACTGTTGCGAATTTAGAAAGAACTAGTCTGGGTATCAATCATGAGCTTAATGTCGGTTCCGAGTATATGGAAAATGCAGAGCGTACCGTTGCAAACTATTCTGTGGTCAGACATGAAATAGTAATCAATCAAAAGTTCCTTGAGTCTGAGGCCGACGGATATAAAATGATAGGAACAGTCTGTCACGAGGCATATCATGCCTATTCATACCAGCTCATTGAACTCTACGAAAAAGTTAGCGATGATGACAGGAGACTGATGTGCTTCCGAAAAACAGAGCAGTATATAAAGGAGTTTTCCGAATACAAGGACGCTTACAGCTACGGATACGATGCCTATGCCGCACAGCGTGTCGAAAGTGATGCCAATGAGCATGCTGCTTCATCTCTTTTAGTATATACAAGAGCGATACAAGAGTATCTGGAAGGCGGTGACGAATTATGAACACCGGTTAATATCACAGCAGGATTTTAATAATAGTTATGTAAATGCAGAAAGTGAGGGAATATGAACAACGTCGACACACTGAAAAAATATGATATCATCACTTTTACAGACGACGAAAAGGTAATGGTAATTTCGACCTGTAAGCATAAAAATAGAAAATTTGCCTATGTAAGGGAGATGCTTGCGGATGAATCTGACTTTACAGGTACCTGCAAGGTCATGGAGATACATTCGGAAGACGCCGATCTGGAAGAAATAAATGACCAGAAGCTGATAAGGGAAATCTTTCCTTTGCTTTAGAACTAGCACGAGGCAGAGCTGCTGTCTGTGCATCCCATGTTTTCTGTCATCAGTATTAATCAGGCACGAACAGCCTTGTCCATTCAGCAAACAAGGGCAGCAGAAAAATTGGGATTCCACATTTTCGGAACAAAATAAACAAAACTGCCTCCCAGCATGGTATATTATAGAAATAAAAGGAGACTACGCACCACTTAAACGAAAGGAGAACTAAGATGACCGAGATAAGAGTATGCAGTGAGTCGAAAACGGGCCCGGAGATGGAGGTGTGCCTGAAAAATCCGAGAATTGCAGAAGATGCATCGATGGAATCTGGACAGAAGGTAACCTGGGACTGCATCTGGTTCGGCAGCTATCCTCAGTCAGAGGTGGTATGTGAAACTGATAAAGACCGAATCAGTGAGCTGATCGGCGGTTCGTATGAGCACCAGTATGTCACTGTCAGCAGTGCACAGTGGGATAAGATTATAAGTGCAGAATATGACAACTACGGGGATGCCATGGTAGATGGAGTGAAATACAGGCGCCTGAGTAAGATAGATGCAGTTGATATCGAATCCGAATACGGCGACTGTTATGAGTGGGGCGATGATACCGTACGGTATTTCAGGTGCGAACCTATCAAATGGCGTGTACTTAACGTTAATGGAACTGATGCATTCCTGGTTGCAGACAGGGCTCTTGATGATCAGAAATACAACAATGCAGATGAAGGAAGTGTGACATGGGAGACGTGCACCATGAGGAGCTGGTTAAACGGGTATGATTCTTCTGTAAACAGACATGGTACGGATTACAGCCATAAGAACTTCATAAATGCTGCATTCACACCGAGCGAGTGCAGTGCGATAAAAATAACAGAAGTGATAAATAGCGACAATATAGTCTATGGTACCGAGGGTTGCTATAATACCAGCGATAAAATATTTCTTTTGTCGGAGAATGAGGTCTGCAATTCAAGTACAGCACTCCCATACGGATTTGTAAAAAGCCTCAGTACAGATGACGAGGCACGCAGATGTAAAAGCAGCACATATGCGAAGGCAATGGGAGTGATGAGCTGTTCACAAAGCCAATACTTGGAAAACTGCTTCTGGTGGCTCCGTTCACCAGGCGTTATTGATGAAGCTGCTGGTGTTGACTATGACGGCTCTGCCTATGACCACTATAGCGGCATTGGCGCTGATTTTACAGGTATCGCGGTTCGACCCGCTTTGCATCTTGATCTCTCATACTCTAACATATACAGATATGCAGGGACGGTCAGCAGTGATGGCGGTGAAGATAATTTATAAAAAAGCAATAAAAATGATAATAACAGTTGTCAAGATCAGTTAGAGAAATACACTAAGGAGAATGTAATGGATAAGAATAAGATGAAATATGAGAAACTTGAAGTAATGCCTGCTCTGAAGAGTCCTAGGATCGTAGAAGATGCATCAATCGATTCAGGACAGAGAGTGACCTGGGACTGCATATGGTTCGGAAATTACCCTCAGTCAGAAGTTGTATGCGAAACAGATACCTTGCGTATTAATGAACTGAACGACAGTGATTATGATAAACAGTATGTTACTGTCAGCAGTGCGCAGTGGAATAAGATAATCGTTGCCGCATATGACGAGAGTGGTGATGCTGTTGTGGATGGTATTAAGTACAGACGTCTAAGAACGGTTAACATCAATGATGCGGAAAATGGAGACAGCAATTGTATTGGAGAGGATAAAGATACTGTGCAGTACTTCAGGTACGAGCCCATTAAATGGCGCATACTGAATGTCAATGGGAATGATGCCTTGTTGTTGTCGGAAAAGGCTGTAGACGCTCAGCGCTATCACATGACAAGAGAAAGTGTGACATGGGAGACATGCACCATGAGGAGCTGGCTTAATGGATATGACAGCTCTTTCAATGGCAATACTGAGGATTATACAAAACTGAATTTTATAAACCATGCATTCACATCCGACGAACGTAGTGCGATAAAAACTACAAAAGTGATTAATGATACCGATCATAACGGTGATAAGATATTTCTGCTATCGGAAAATGAAGTTTGCAACTCTGATACAGCCGTTTCATACGGGTTTGAAGAGGTCTGCGATACATCTTATGCCCGCGCCTGTGAAGGCAGTGCATTCGTAACAGCAATGTATGGTGATGAAGAGGACTTTGGCGTAGGGTATTACTGGTGGTGGCTCCGTTCACAGGGCATTACTGATCATACTGCATTTGTCAATTATGACGGAGGTGTATATGATGCGTTTTATGTCGACTGTAGTGGCGTTGCAATACGCCCTGCTTTGTATCTTGATCTGTCGTGTTCTGATTTCTACAGCTATGCGGGTACAGTCTGCAACTTTTGGAGTGAAGATAATTTGTAAAAAGTCAATTAGGAAAATAATGGCAGTGTGATTATGGCTTCCCATCAGCGGAGTGACGTATCGCTTATCTGCAATAGCACTGCCAGCTATATTGGGGATAATGTCTGTTATCGCGGTCGTAACCCTTTATCCCCTGCCACTGTAGCTACATATATCAAGCTATGGTACCTGGTTTCGGTATCATCGATGCAGCAAAAGGGCTGTTGACCTAAACCAACTAAGAATTAACCGGGTACTAAAAGATGGACACAGCTGCTGCGAGGCTGGGGAAAGGTTTATGGTGAATTTGCTGTAATGTATGAAGGAAGGAGCCCACTTTAAAGGACTCCCTCAAAGTGAAGGCGTCCTTGATATGTTTACGTTCCTTAAAAGAACGCTCTGTTCTTCCGTGCATAAACTCAGATCAGGCATTTATATAGTTCAATAGAACGTTCACACACTTGTCCCATTTTGAGATTCGAGATTGTTACTATACCCCGCCAAGGATGAATCCACTCCAGAAAAACGGATGTCTGAACGGATATTTCCCCAGATGACGGAGCTCCCGCCTAAGTCGTCTGAATGCAGAGGAGTTTTTCGATATGGATCTGAGCAATATGTCTTCGACCTTGTCTTTATCTGTCTTTTGAATTCTATCTCTTGCAAACCGGA
>CAKQIZ010000045.1 GCA_934247125.1 uncultured Clostridia bacterium | reverse complement strand
TGCCCGGGCAAGTACATCGCCATCGTTCACGGTGATGTGGCAGCCGTTGAAGATTCTGTCCGCATCGGTGAACGGATGGCGGAGGAGTTCTTTGTAGATTCCATCGTAATTCCTAATGTAGATCCCGGAGTATTCCCGGCGATCACAGGAGCAACGATGCCGGACCGCGTACAGGCGATCGGGATCATGGAATCTTTCTCCCTGGCAACAATGATCATCTGTGCAGATCAGATTTTAAAAGCAGCAGAGCTGCAGGCGATCGAACTTCGTCTGGGTAACGGACTGGGCGGCAAGGCATACTTCACCTATACCGGTGATGTGGCAGCAGTCAAGGCCGGAACTGATGCAGGCGAAGCCATCGCACAGGAGAAGGGTCTTCTGGTAAATTCGGAAGTCATCCCTTCACCGTCAGAACTGTTAGTACCATCCCTTCTGTAGGATGTGTATTATCATAGATAATAATTTATTACTTGAAGCAGTGCGATAGATGAAAGGATGTGGACACATGAAACGACTGATTTGTGCAAAGGAAGTTGAAGCTTGTGCACAGCAGGGTCATAAAGTAATGTACATCGACGCAGACACGCTCATTACGCCATCCGCAAAGGATGCTGCAGCGGTAGCTGATATCGAATTCAAGGTTGGCGAACCGCAGGCAGGATGCTGCAGTGTACAGCCGTGTGAAGCAGCACCGGCTACGGCACAGGATGCGCACGCATGCGCTCCGGCAGCAGCAGACGGAATCGACAGCGAGCTGATCTACAAGGCGCTCAAGACGCTGATGGATAAAGGCATGCTGGGAAGCGTAATGAGTTCCATCGGTCAGGATGTTCCTTATGTATCCGAAAGCGACGGAAACGGTTTTGTAAAGCTGGTTCGCAGCAATACAGCCAAGTGGGAACCGCTGGATACAGGAAATCCTGCAGACAAAGTATTTTACAATGAACTGATCGGTGCAGACGATGGATCGGCAATGAATGCCGGATTCATGACGATTGAAAACTGCAGCTTCCCTTGGGATGTTGCCTGTCAGGAAATTTATTACGTCGTAGACGGTACGTTAACGGTGGAAAAGGACGGTCGGATCTTTACCGGAAATCCGGGAGACTGCCTGTTTTTCCAGAATGGTGCCAAGCTTGCCTTTGGTTCACCGGACAAGGTAACTGTATTCTATGCAACTCACTAATCACGAATAAGGAGGTCAGCTAATGGAAGCATTAGGTATGATAGAAACATATGGACTGGTTCCTGCTATCGAAGCAGCTGATGCCATGCTGAAAGCGGCAGAAGTAAAACTTCTGGAAAGAACTTTCGTCAAGGGTGGTCTGGTTACTGTTACAGTAACAGGTGACGTAGCGGCCGTAAAGGCATCCGTTGATGCCGGCGCTGCCGCAGCTGCAAGACTGGGTGAACGTTCCCTGGTAACACAGCACGTGATCCCAAGACCGCATGTTGAGGTTGGCGAAACCATCGTAAATCCGATCCCGCTCATCGAACGTTCGGAACACGAACACGAAGACGATGATGATGTGGAAGAGGGCGGTCCCAAATAAGGAGGACCCCGAATCAGATTCAGAGCTGACAGAAGAGGAAGCAACACAAACGGAACAGCCGGAAGAACCTGCTGAGCATGCAGTAGAAAACGCAGCTGCAGAAGGACCTGCAGCGGGAGAAGCGGGAGAAGCGTTGCAGCACGTAATGGAAGAAGCCGAATTCACAAAGGAATGTGTAGATCGTCTGGTAGAAGAAAACGGAGCAGAAAAAGCCCTGGCTGAGGTCGGTAAATGCAGAGTCGTGAAACTGAGAAATCTGGCTAGAGAATACGACGGCCTCCGGATCGCCGGAAGAGAGATCTCCAAGGCAAACAAGGCGACCCTTCTGGAAGAACTGAAGAAATATTATAGCAAAGAAAACTAGAGAGAATGCAAAGTTAAAAAAGGAGGTGCCATAATATGCAGAATATTGATTATGATTTACGATCTGTACAGGAAGTTCGCGATCTGGCAAGGCTGGGTCAGATCGCAACAGAAAAGATCGCAAACTATACAGAGGATCAGATCGATAAAATCATACGTAATATGGTTCGCGTTGCTGAAGAAAATGCTGTTTCACTGGCACAGATGGCAGTAGAAGAAACAGGCTTCGGTAAAGTGGCAGATAAAACTTATAAGAATCACATGGCTTCGACATTACTGTACGATGCCATCAAGGACATGAAGACGATCGGGATCATAAGCGAAGATCCGGTCAGCAGAACTATGGATGTAGCTGATCCGGTTGGTCTGCTGATGGGCATCGTGCCTTCCACGAATCCTACATCCACAGCAATCTTCAAGTCTATCATCGCGATCAAGGCCAGAAACGCTATCGTATTTTCACCGCATCCATCTGCTGCAAAGTGCACAATGAAGGCAGCTGCTCTGATGTGCGATGCTGCAGTGGAGGCCGGAGCACCGGAAAATATCATCGGATGCATTTCCATGCCTTCCATGCCGGCGACAGATGAACTGATGCACAGCAAAGAAGTCAAGATGATCATCGCAACAGGTGGTCCTGGAATGGTAAAGGCTGCTTACAGCGCTGGCAAGCCGGCACTGGGTGTAGGTGCCGGAAATTCCCCGGCATACATCGAAAGAACAGCTAACGTACAGCAGGCTGTGACAAATATCATAGCAAGCAAGACATTTGACTATGGGACGATATGTGCATCCGAACAGTCTATCATCTGTGAGGAATGCAACAGGGACGCAGTAATTGCGGAATTGAAAAAACAGGGGGCTTACTTCATGAGCCCGGAAGAAACAGACAAAGTCTGCAAGCTTCTGTTCAAGGCAGGCGGTCATGCCATGAATGCCAAGTTTGTAGGAAGGTCACCGATACATATTGCAAATGCGGCCGGGATCCATGTTCCGGAGAACACGACCGTACTGATCGGACCTCAGGGCGGAGTCGGTGATGGATATCCGCTTTCCTATGAAAAACTGACCAGCGTACTGGCCTTTTATGTGGTAAATGACTGGCACGAGGCATGCGAGCTGAGCATTGAACTTTTACAGAATGGCATCGGACATACCATGAGTCTGCATACGGAAAACAGGAACATCGTGCTGGAGTTCACGAGAAAGCCGGCATCCAGGATCTTAGTCAATACAGGCAGCAGTATGGGCGGCACAGGTGCCAGCACTGGCCTGCTCCCATCATTTACACTTGGATGCGGAACATGGGGAGGCAGCTCGGTATCTGAAAATGTCAGCCCGCTGCACCTGGTCAATATCAAAAAAGTTGCTTACGGAATCAAAAACTGTGCTACACTTGCAGCAGACGATCCGACATTCAATCATCCGGAACTGACTCAACTGAATGCAGTTTCAGGAGCAGCCGCAAATATCGGATCATCTCCGGTAAACTCCGCAGCGATTGCGCCATGCGCAGTTTCTGCAGTATGCGGAACAGCGGATCCTGTACCGGCATATGCATCTCCGGCTAACTGCGGATCTACGTCAGCTTACCTTTCACCGGCTGACTACCAGAACAACAGCGGCATTTCCTACGGCGTAGGATGCAACAGCTGCTGCAGCAATGCAGATGCACCTGCAGCAAGTGATCAGCCGATCGATGCAAATCAGCTCAACGATATGATAAACGCGCTGGTAAATGCAATGAAGGGAGAATAAGATGGCAAGCAAGGAATACGAAGCAGTCCTGAAAGTGCTGTTAGAAGCGGTCCAGTCCGTAAACGGTGCAGGACAGCAGGCTCCGGAGGGCATTCCGGTAGGTGTTTCCAACCGCCATATCCATCTTTCACAGGCTGACCTTGATACTCTGTTCGGAGCAGGGTATCAGCTGACGCCGATCAAAGATCTGTCACAGCCGGGACAGTTCGCCTGTAAGGAAACAGTGACGATCTGCGGACCGAAAGGTGCGATCGAAAAGATCCGCGTATTAGGACCTGTTCGCAGCAAGACACAGATCGAGATCCTGGCAGGAGACGGTTTCAAGCTGGGAGTCAAGGCTCCGGCAAGATTGTCCGGAGATCTGGCGGGAACACCGGGAATCACGATCATCGGTCCTAAGGGATCGGTACAGACGACAGAAGGTCTGATCGTGGCACAAAGACATATTCACATGCTTCCGCACGAAGCGGCCGCTCACGGCGTGCATGACGGACAGATCGTCAGTATCCAGGTAGACGGCCCGAGAGGAGGAACACTGGCAAACGTAGCGATCCGTGCTACGGACACATCGGCTCTGGAATGTCATGTGGATACAGAAGAAGCCAATGCGATGGACATGAGTTCATCCACAAGGATCAAAATCATTAAGTAAATCAAAAACACGTAAAGTTTTAAATGAAATGTTTTTTTAGGAGGAAATTAAAATGACTAAGAACGAAGCATTAGGAATGATCGAAACAAAAGGTTTAGTTGGTTCTATCGAAGCTGCAGATGCTATGGTAAAGGCTGCAAACGTATACCTCATCGGTAAGGAATTCGTAGGCGGCGGACTGGTAACTGTAATGGTCAGAGGAGATGTAGGCGCTGTAAAGGCTGCTACAGATGCAGGTGCAGCTGCTGCTCAGAGAGTTGGCGAACTGCTGTCCGTACACGTGATTCCTCGTCCGCACGTAGAAGTAGAAGACATCCTGCCACAGAAAAACAATAAATAATCGAATTCAGATTTTAAATTACTGAGCTAGTTTACAAGGGGCATCGCATCAACGATTTGATCGTGAGGGCGATGCCCCTTTTTACTGGCAGAGCAGCCATATCATGCATATGCATCAGTAGTTCCGGAAATAGGATCCTTATTATATCTATATCATTCGAGCTGCGAAGTGCAGTGAGGGCATCTGGTGGCCTTTACCGATATCTCGCTTCTGCAGTAAGGACATTCCTTTGTCTCGGGCTCAGCTTCAGGCTCTTTGGATCTTCCCAGGGTACCGGCGGTATTCAGCGTCTTTATGAGAACGAATTTTAACATCGATCGACATAATTGTAAAACTCCTCGTATAACGGTTGTGCTGCAGTACTGTTTAAGTGTATAATAATAGTATAAATTCAAGGAGAAAGAAAACAGTAATGGAAAGCAGAGTACGGCGACACTTTACATCAAAAAACAGACGAAAAAACAGAAACATGTTACTGCTTGTAATATTCCTCGCAGTACTTGTGATCACATCGCTGATAGCGGTCGCAGCGTATGTTTCTACGAACGTATATCAGAACAAAGAGGAATTCCGGCAGTATGCGGATGAGGAGCTGAAAAAAACGCAGAACTTTTCAGTCACCGACAAGACTAAAGTCGAGTACGAATACGCCAGTCCGATATCATATGTAGTCGAGTATGATGTGTGCAGCGATCAGAACGTTGCAGCTTTTCGCGAGCAGCGTATATCAGAGATAAAACAGAAATATACAGAAGCTGCTTTGGCAGCGGAAAAAGTCAGGAAAAAACAGAACAAGAGGCTGTACAGGCCGCTGGAGCATGCTCTGATACTGAAATCCAGCGTGTATCAGTCGGTCAGCGGGGCGATAAGTCTGGCGATATACGAGGGCAGGAGCAGTGAAGTGGAGAAGGATATGAAAAGAGCTGATTCTCGTATAAATACATATCAGTTTTCTGCGAAAACGGGAAAACCTCTTGAACCGATGCAGATCTTCCGCGAAAACTACAGACAGATCTGTTCAGAGTATTTCATTGCATATTTCAAACGCAGCTATGGAAAAGATGAACTGAAAAAAGGCTGGGAGCAGTATGTCACAGATGAGGAAGGGAATTTCAATAAATATGCGCTCACAGACGAAGGCGTGACATTTTATTTTGATGAAGGCACTGTGCTCAAAAAGCCCAGGGGCGTAGTGCAGGCGGGAATATCGGTTTCCGACCTGAAAGGTACGCTCAGGGAAAGCGTGCTGGAAAGATACATAGATCCTTCGAAACCGATGGTTGCGGTTACGTATGACGACGGACCCGGCGGGAACGAAGAGTCCAGAATACTCGAATGCCTTAAAAAGAACGGGGCTGTGGCGACTTTCTTTTATCTGGGAAACCGTGTGCACAGAAACCCTCAGAACGTGAAGACGGCGTACGAGACAGGATGCGAGCTGGGGAACCATACGTGGAACCATCCGGTGCTGACAAGTCTCAAGCCGGAAGAACTCGCCAGGCAGTTCAATGATACCAATGCGGTGATAAAGGACGTGGCAGGAGTGTATCCTACGCTTTTCAGGCCGAGCTACGGTGAAACTAATGATGCGATAAACCAGATGTCAGGTCTGCCGGTGGTGATGTGGACTGTCGATACTCTCGACTGGAAACACCGCGACGGGCAGAAGATATTCGACTCGGTCCGCAGCGTTTCAAACCTGGACGGAAAGATAATCCTGATGCATTCTATCTATGAATCGACGGCAGATGCCACAGACATGATCATACCGTGGCTGAAGGAAAACGGATATCAGACTGTGACAGTAAGCGAGCTGATAAAGTACAAGACAGGTTCGTATCCGCAGGCGGGAAATGTATACCGCACATTTTAAAAAGCATGATTGCTTTCAGCGAAAAAATGTGTTATATTATTACTTTAATACTGAAAATAAGAATTTGGAGTGTGTATAAAGATGCTTATTACTAGACGAAGCGATTATGCGATGCGCATATGCCGTGTCCTGCATGACGGTAAAGTCCATAATGTACGTGAAATATGCCAGGCGGAGGAGATACCGAAAGCTTTTGCATATAAGATACTGAGAGAGCTGGAAATGGCCGATCTGGTGAAATCGGAGCGCGGCAACCAGGGCGGATACTATCTCAACAGACCGCTGAGCGAACTGACACTTTACGATGTGGTGAATATCACGGAGGATGATCTTGCTATACTTCACTGTATGAAAGAGGACTGCAACAGGAATCCTGACAGCATGCCGTGTAAGGTACATCAGGAAATAGAGAGGATACAGAAGATCCTGATCGATGAGCTCAAGAAAAAGACGATAGAGGAGATCCTTGACTGAATAACAGACAAAAATAAAACCCTTTCGGCGGGAAGGCTGCATACAGCGGTCATTCGCACGAAAGGGCTTTTTCGTTTTTTGAAGTGCAGAGCTGCACATCGTGTATCAGACGAGTCTGTCGAGCACGCTCTGCATGTCATCGGGCAGCGGAGCGTCCAGTGTCAGCTGTTTTTTTGTTATAGGGTGTGTAAATGTCAGGGTCGCGGCATGAAGCGCCTGTCTTTCTATCAGGTTCACGTTGTCTCCCCCGTAAAGCCAGTCTCCAAGCACAGGATGTCCGATGTGTGACATATGTACGCGTATCTGATGCGTGCGCCCGGTTTCAAGGATAAGCTCCACGAGCGTGTAACCCATGCGCGGGAAACGCTGCAGTACTGCATAGTGGGTAACTGACGGAGAACCGCCTTCCATCACGCCGCGCCTTACGTTTTCCGGATCAGGTCTGCCGATCGGCAGATCTATAGTGCCGGAATCCGACTCGACGATGCCTTTGACGATCGCTACATAGCGCTTTCTGACGAGATTGGCCTTCATCTGGTGCGTATAGTCGTTCTGGCAGTATGCATTTTTCGCTATGACCAGCAGACCGGATGTGTCCATGTCAAGTCTGTTCACGAACCTTATCTTGAAGGACTGCGACGTCTGCTCCATATAGTGCATGAGCGCATTTGCGACCGTTCCTGACGGATGCCCTTTGGTCGGATGGACGATGAGTCCCGGCTGCTTGTTTATTATCAGAAGGTCATCATCCTCAAACACGGGATAGAGCGGTATGTTCTGTGGCTCGAAGTTGCTTTTTTCGTCGGGAAGTGTGATTTTTATCACATCTCCTGCAGCAGGCTTGATCCAGCCCGGAGTCTGGATGCCGTTGAGCATCACGAGCTTTTCGCGTTTTATTTTATTTCTCAGTCTGGCGGAAAAATCGAAGTATTCGCGCATTATATCTTTTAGTTCCAGACCTTCATCTTTAGGAGTAACTGTATGGGTAAAATCTGTCATTATCTTTTTATGCCTTTCAAATTTGTAAATTTTTCGTACAGCTGCAGCCGGTTTTACAGCTGATAGATGGCTGTGATGGCCGGTATGACTGAGCTGACGGAGTGCAGCTACAGGAACTTGCTCTTGACCTTGTCCCAGAAATCGTAGCTTTTGAACCGCATCAGATGCACGGATGTTTCCGATATCATCACCTGTATGTCGCGTATGTCGGAGTAACTTGTCTGGAAGCCGTCGTTAGTGATGAATATCCTGCTGTCATTGCGTTCAGGAACTACGCCCAGTGACAGTTCGGCAGGGAGAAGGATACTCGATGTGAACGAACGGTATGCGGTAGTGTTCATCGGTGCTATAGGTGTGACCTGAAGGAGCTTTAACCGCGGATCGACGATGGAACCTCCAAGCGAGTAATTGTAGGCTGTGCTCCCGGCAGACGTCGCGATCAGTATGCCATCGCCGCTGAAGCGCTCGATAGGCTTGCCGCCGATGGAAATATCGAGATGCACGGAGTACGACTGTCTGCCCCTTATAACGATCTCATTGAGACCGATATGTGTGTGCTCTGAACCGTCATTCTTTGTAACTACAGCTTTTACGGTGCTCAGCTCCTGTATTGAGTACTGCCTGTCTTCGTAGTCTGCAATGAACCGGTCGATGCTGTCGAGTGATATTTCCTGGAAAAACCCGAGGTGCCCGGTGTTTATGCCTATAATGGGGCAGTCAGGGAAACCGCAGGAGTGCACTGCTTTGAGCAGTGCACCATCGCCTCCTATACAGATTATCAGTTCTGTTTTATCGCCTGAATACTCTTCAGTGACCGTGTATCCTCTGTCAACGAGTTTTTTTGCGAGGATCGTCTGTGTTTCCAGCGACAGATCTGTCTCATTTGTAAAAATGTTGATGTGTTTTTTCTTCATATAGCTGACCCTCCCCGGCATTGTATCTTCACTTCTCCATTAGCAGGATCCGGCTGCTTTTACGGATCTATATCAGTTTTTCGAATTCGTCCAGCAGGCTTTCAAAGGTCTGCATAGCTTTTCTGACGGGTTCAGGACTACTCATATCGACGCCTGCGATCTTTAAAAGCTCGATAGGGTAGTCTGACTCGCCTGTCTTCAGGAATTCGATGTATGCGTCTCTCGCAGTTTCTCCCTCGGTCAGGATCCTGTTCGAGATAGCTGTCGCTGCGGAATATCCCGTAGCGTACTTGTAAACGTAGAATGCATTGTAAAAGTGCGGTATTCGTGCCCATTCGTATTTTATGGTGTCGTCTTTTTCGACTGCATCGCCGTAATACTTGGTATTGAGTGCTTCATACTGTTCGCACATGCCTTCTGCTGTCAGGACCTGTCCTTTCTCGATCGCCTTGTGAGTCATATCCTCGAATTCTGCGAACATCGTCTGTCTGAACAGCGTGGTCCTGAATTCCTCGAGATAGAGATTGAGCAGATATTTTCGCATCTCTGTATCAGTCTCATTGTTGAGCAGATGTTTCATCAGCAGTGATTCGTTGACTGTAGATGCTACTTCGGCAGTGAATATCGAGTGGCTTCCGTAGATGTACGGCTGATTGTCTCTGGTATAGCGCGAGTGCATCGAGTGACCCATTTCGTGGATTATCGTGAATACATCCTTGAGCGTGTCAGTGTAGTTCAGGAGGATGTAAGGGTAGCTGTCATAGCTGCCGAAGCTGTATGCTCCGCTCGTCTTGCCTCTGTTTTCGTACACGTCTATCCATCCCTGCGAGATGCCTTCATTCATCTTGGAAATGTACTCGCTGCCGAGAGGAGCGAGGGCTGTGCGCATCATGTCGAGTGCTTTTTCGTAAGGTATATCGTTTTTAGGGAGCTCGATGAGCGGCACGTACATGTCGTACATGTACATTTTGTCCAGACCGAGCATTTTTTTTCGGAGCGCCACGTACCTGTGGAGCACAGGCAGGTATTCGTTGACTACTGCAACGAGATTGTCATACACTTCGCCCGGGATATTGTCCCCGGAAAGAGCTGCAGCTCTGGCTGACTCGTATTTTCTGATCCTGGAGCCGATCACATCTGTCTTCGTGTTGTAGTTGTAGCACGATGCGATAGTGTTTATGAGCTCCTTGTAAGAGTCGTACATAGCGTTGTATGCCGCTTTTCTCACATCTCTGTCGTGGCTTTCCATGAGTTTGATATAGCTGCCGTGAGTGACTTCGACAGGCTGACCGTCTTCGCCGGTCACCGTACCGAATTTGATGTCGGCATTATTCAGCATCGTGAAGATGTCGTTAGTGGCACCTGTGACTTCGCTCATCTGTGCCAGTATGTTTTCCTCTGCTTCGGAAAGTACATGCGCTTTCTGGCGGAGCGTGTCTCTGATGGCAAATTCATATTCCCTGAGTTCCGGTTCCTGTTCTATATAGCTGAGGATCGTTTCTTCAGGTGATGCGAGCAGTTCCGGTGTGAAAAATGCCATCGCTGCGGAGACCTTGGCGATAACGGCGCCGCATCTGCTTGTCATAGCCTGGTATTTGCTGTCCGCGTTGTTTTCATCGCGTCGCATTCGCGCGTATACGAATATCTTTTCGAGATCCATCCAGATAGCATCGCGATCCCTGTATGCTTTCAGAAGACCTGCAGCGCTTTCAGCGAGCTTTCCGCAGTAAGTCCTGCCGTATTCATCGGCACGCTCAGCGATACTGTCGAGATCACCATCGACAGTCGAGTCATCGGATATCATCGCTTCGATGTTCCACTTGTACTTTTTATCTATCTGATCTCTGGTCTTCAGTTCATTTGAATTCATTTTTTACCTCCGTTGCAATTTACTTTATAAAAGTAATATTATATAATAAGCTGATATAGACATCAGCCAGACCACACATGTTCCAATAGTTTCTACCATGCGGCAACGCCGATACGATCAATGGAATTATTATAGCAGACAAGCTTGTCGCAGTCTGCTTCAATAAACACAACCTTACGGCGAAGCCGATATAAATCAATGGGATTATTATAGCAGACAAGCTTGTCGCAGTCTGCTTCAATAGTTTCCACATTGCGGCGAAGCCGGTATAAATCAATGAAACTATTATAACATGTAAGCTCAGCATTATCGACATCTAATAAATGTTTAGATATATATTATCGCAATAGATAGTATGCAGTAAACGAGAGGAGATATACTTCAATGGATAACAGACCCATAGGCTTTTTTGATTCAGGACTCGGCGGACTGACGTGTATACCACACCTCATGAAAAAGCTGCCTGATGAAAAAATGATTTACTTCGGGGATACTGCCAGGACTCCATACGGATCGAAAGCGATCTCGACGATAAAAAATTTTTCGATGGAAATCGCAGATTTCCTCGTAAAAAGCGATGTGAAGATGATAGTCATCGCCTGTAACACGGTAAGCTCCACATGTCTTGACGATCTGAGGCAAAAATTCCCTCAGATCCCGATACTAGGCATAATCGATCCTGCTGCGAAAAGCATTGCAGAACACGGTAATGCGGACAGCCGGGTGGGTATAATAGGAACGAAGGTAACGATCGCCAGCAAGGCTTACGAAGAATGTATAAGCAGATACAATGACAGCATAAACATTTTCGAGACATCTTGCCCGGCATTCGTACCTCTGATAGAAGAAGGGATCATCGAAAACGACATAATGGATCTGACTATCAAATATTACATGGATGATTTCGTGTATGGTAACAGGCTCGACACGATAGTGCTCGGATGCACGCACTATCCGCTGATAAGCAGGAATATCGAGAGGATATATCCGCAGCTGGATATCATAAATCCTTCCAGTATAATCGTCGATACAATAGAAAAAATACTTGGAGAGAGAGACATGCTCGCGAAGGATTCATCCTTTGAAAACGTGTTTTATGCCAGCGACCTGTCAGAAAACTTCATCAATATGATCGACCATATTTTTGAAGGGGAAAGAGAAGGCAGAAAGGTGAAATTCTTTAATTTTGATTTGGAAAACGGAGAGCGATTTATATGAATTACGAAGAACTTATAGAGTACCTCGATCTAGAGGACGGGAGCGAATTTGAATACTTTGAAGCGATGGCAGACATGATCGAGAGCGAGGAGTACATCGAGATGGAAGCGATGTACAGGCTTTTTGAGGAAGCTGACAAGACCATGATAGAAGAACTGCTCAATGATTATTTTGAGGACATCCTTGACGGACTTCCGGACGATTCAGGCGAGATATTTTCGCTGCTGCACCAGATAAAGCTCAGTCTCACAGGGCTTATCGCAGGAGCCGAGGACGACAGTGACCTGCGAAGATTTACAGATGAATTCCACAAATTCAGGAGCTGGTATTCTCAGGATTCCGAAGTCGAGCTGACTCCGGACGGCGGAGGCACGCCTCTTTACCACAGTGTCAGAGACGCGATCACAGCATCGCGTGTGGAAAAGCTGGGCGGCGAAAAGTACAGCTATGATTTTGAAAATGCGCTGGATTACGAGCTCGACAGCTACACAGTGCCGTTTTCGGATCTCGCACAGGCAGAGGACGAAAACGACGGTACCATCGTCTTTTCGCCGGAGGACGGCGAACCCGGCGACTATGCGGATGACTATATGTAGGGAGCCTCTGTCATGACAGATAAAACAAGAGATCAGAAGAACATCATAATTGACGATAAGATATTCAATGTGTTCGGGGATGATTTCGACAGATTCGATTTTCCTGCAGACATACAGCGAGTGACGGCGGGAAACGGCGGCGAGGCGCTGCTGATAAACGGCAGTGAAAAGACTGCGCTCCTGGACTGCGGCATGGCTTACTGCGGCCGCAGTATGGTCGAAAACCTAAAAAGAGCGCTTGAAGCGCGCGGGCGAAGTACGCTGGATATCGTGTTCCTGAGCCATTCGCATTACGATCACATAGGTGCGCTTCCTTATGTAAAGGCCGCGTTTCCGGATGCCGTGGTGTATGCGAGCAGGCACTGCAGTGAGATACTCAGGAGACCTAATGCGCGAAAGCTCATGAGAGAACTGGGAACGACGGCGCGCGATCTTTACGACCCGGGCAGCACCGAAGAGATAATCGTCGACGGACTTGCTGCAGACAGAGTGCTGGATGATGGAGATACGGTATCGCTGGGAAAAGAGACTGTGACTGCGATAGAGACAAAAGGGCACACCGACTGCTCCATGAGCTACTGCCTCGAGCCGTACAGGATACTTTTCACGAGCGAAAGCACAGGACTGATGGAAACTTCCCGGTATGTACATACACCGATACTGAAAAGCTACGACGATGCGATCGTCTCCATGAAAAAATGCAAGGAATGCGGTGCGGAATATCTGTGTCTGCCGCATTTCGGCATGCTGCCGAAGGACTTCAACGAGACGTACTGGAAGATGTTAGAGGAAGCGTGCCATGAAAAGCTCGCGTTCGTGCGCAGGATGGAAAACGACGGACTGAGCGAGGACGAGATGGTCGACGAATATATGAAGAAATACTGGAATCCCGCAAAAGAGCAGGAGCAGCCCATCGAAGCTTATCTGATCAACGCGAGGGCTGTCGTCAAAGCGATAAGACGGGCGCTGTGATCCTGCGGAACAGCAGTATTGGTGACGATCCGCAGGACTGGTGTTACCGGTTGGTGTACAGCATGTATGTGTTTACGAAACCGAATTTTTCAGATGATGTTTCGCCGATCACATCGAAGCCAAGGCTCTGATAGAATTTCACATCATCTGCTGTATTGGTGAACAGCATGACAGGAAGTCCGGCATCATCTGCGTATCTGCAGACCTGAGTCATGAGCTTTCGGCCGCGGCCCTGATGCTGATATTTTTTCTCGACACCGAGAAAATCGGCATATATGTGCGGTCTCGGGATATCGAGCCGGCTTTCAAGCAGATCGAGCTCGTCAAAAAGCTCGATGCGCAGTTTCCTGTCTTCCGTGGAGAGTCGGCTCATCACGCTGCGGTATTCCCGACTGTAGCTTCCGGCGGCAAGATGTTTCAGGAAAGTATACTTCATCCTGTCGGAATGGACGAGCATAACCGCTTCATGGATATTTTCATCCAAGCTGAAACCGGCTCCGTACATCATGTCGTACGCCGTATAATATCTGAGAGTGGCTTCCAGTGCGAGGAGCCTTTTTCTTTTGTCCGGAAAAACATTGAGCAGCTTCGGATACTGATCGAATGCGTCGAGGTATGTCAGCACGAGCTTTTCTTTATCCCTGTTTTTCAGTCTGTAAAGCTGCGGGATATTGATTTTTCCTGTGACGCCGTTAGCGGCGGTATCTTTTGTTTTTTTCATGATCCACACTCCATAAATGTAAATGTATTTTAAGAGAAAGCCTGCGTTTTGCATAAAACACAAAAGACATAAAAAATGATATGTGCTGTCTGACTGCAGTATTTTCACAATTTTCCAAACTATATAATACCACCTGATCCTGATCGCTGCAATGACTTGCATAAAAATGAAAATACTGATATGATACAAACGATAATGTTTTCATGTCATTAAACTTTCTGCCGGTTTGATATCGGGCGGAAAATACAGATAGATAAGAGGTGATACTTATGTTTAATGCAGAAAAATCAAAGAACGATATCGTCAAGTGGATAAGAGACTGGTTCGAGGAAAACGGTAAGGGATGCAAGGCTGTCATAGGTCTTTCGGGCGGCAAGGACAGCTCGGTAGTGGCAGCTCTCTGTGTCGAGGCTCTTGGAAAGGATCGCGTTCTGGGTGTGATGATGCCTAACGGTGAGCAGTTCGATATAGATGTTTCGCACAAGCTCGTCGAACATCTCGGCATCGAGGGTATCGTGGTGAATATAAAGGATGCGTACGAGGGCATGGTAGGAGAGCTGATGAAGCATTTTGACAGCTTTGAAGGCCAGGCGAAGGTGAACCTGCCTCCAAGGATCCGTATGGCTGCGCTTTATGCAGTATCGCAGAGCGTGAACGGCAGAGTTGCGAACACGTGCAATCTTTCCGAAGACTGGGTAGGATACAACACCAGGTACGGCGATGGAGCAGGCGACTTCAGTCCGCTTTCACACTTCACGGTGCAGGAAGTGAAGGCTATAGGAAGAGCGGCAGGGCTGCCTGATATTTTTGTGGACAAAGTCCCTATCGACGGTCTTTGCGGACTTACGGACGAAGACAACCTGGGATTTACATATGCTGTGCTCGACAGATATATCAGAGAGGGCGTGTGCGAGGATGCAGCAACGAAGGCGAAGATCGACCGCATGCACAAGATGAATCTGTTCAAGCTGCAGCCGATGCCTACGTTCGAATACGAGCCTGAGAAATAGGGCGTGGTCATGGCCATTATGGCATGCATGACAGGATATAAAATAATACAGTAGAGATACGGGCAATGCGAGGTCGTGAGATCTCGCTCAGCAGAACGGGCTTTCCGAAGATACGGGGGGCTCGTTTTTTTGTTTATTGGCGGGAGGTGGAAAGGCTGCACGCTGCGCAATGGTGCCGTGGTGTATGGGATGTTACGGGTATTACGGGCGATCAGTCATGGAATGTGTACAGTAAGGGACGTGTCAGATGAGTGATAATATGAGAATTAAGGGGATTCAGCAGTTGATATAATGTATGAGTGGCATATGATGTGTAGGATATCGTGATCACAAAGAACAAATACACATCGTGATTTTTTTTTGTGCATATTTGGGCCGAAAGCCGTTTTAGTTACACAAAGATTTTGATGTAACTGCCGAAAATCCCGGATTTACAGCGATTTTTGGCAGCGAATTAACAATATATGTAAAATGCTTGTGTAAGATTTTTTTCGCGAGCTCTTATATACACATCTGAAATTTGATTTGTGTAATTTCCCTGAGCATGCCTGGATCTATACACAGATGATGGACGCTTTGATTGCGGCGCACGCACCGCGGGCAGACTTATCACAAGAATACTCGTCACAGGTGCACTGATCATGGCTGTCCCCCAAACTCCCGCAACCCCGGATCATATTTTTAAAGTTGTCCTTATGATAAATTTAAAACGTTTTACATAGATTTAACGTATATGAGATTTTGCATTTAACATTCGCTACCTATAATACGAAACATACAAAAGAGAAAAAGAAAAAACAGATCAAAAAGACGAAGGAGATGTAAAAAGATGAAAAAGAGCAGATTAGCAAAAATTCTTACGT
>CAKQIZ010000044.1 GCA_934247125.1 uncultured Clostridia bacterium | reverse complement strand
TGAATTGAACCGCCGTATGCCGAACGGCATGTACGGTGGTGTGAGAGGGGCTACTTGTTAGCCCCTACTCGATTGTCAGCGATCGCGTGTATAAAGAGGGGAAAAATGACAATAATACATTTGAGGTGAAGTGTATTATGTTTAGAGATACGAGAAAAAAAGCGCTTCGAAACAGGGTGATCTGCTGCGCGATAGGAATACTTATCATGGCTTTCGGAGTATGGCTCAATTATCAGAGCGACAGCAGAGACAGTGCAGATGAAGAGGCGGTGAAGACTGCGGAGATCAAAAAGGCGGATGAAAGCAGCAGTGATAAAAAGGACAGCGCTTCGAAGCAGCAGACAGGCACGAGGGAGGAACCGGAGACATATCTAATAAAAGAGGTTGACGGAGTAGTCAAAGTTTTTGTATGCGATGAAAACGGCAGAAAGGAGCTGTATCTGATCACATCGATACCGTTCGATCTGCTTTCAGAAAGCGATCAGCAGCTTTTTATCGACGGGGTCACGATAGAGACGGAGGAAGATCTCGGGGAATTCCTGCAGAACTTTGACAGTTAGGGGGCTTTTGATGAAACAGTTTGCCAGAAAGGGTGCGCTCGTATTGGGCGGACTTCTTCTTTCGATCATACTGATAGGACAGATATTTCCGGGAGAGGACAGCACGGCGGCGGCTCCTGTAGTCGCTGAAAAGGTGCTTGTTCCGGGAGGGCAGTCTGTGGGCGTCAAAATGGATGTCAGAGGTGTGCTTGTAGTGGGTCTTGAGGAGATCGAAGGCGAGGACGGAACGAAGGTGAATCCGGGACTTCTGAGTGGGCTGCAGATAGGCGATGTCATCATGACTGTGAACGGGACCGAGGTGTATCGCGCAGACGAGGTCCAGGAGCTGATAAATGAGGCAAAGGGCGCTGTCAGGCTCAAAATAAAGAGAAATGAAGATACGCTGAGCATCGACATAGATCCGGTGAAATCGAAAAAAGACGGCGTTTACAGGCTGGGGATATGGGTGAAGGACAAGACGGCAGGCATAGGTACGCTTACGTATTACGATCCTGCCGATTCTTCCTTCGGTGCTCTGGGGCACGGGATCGCCGATCCTGAAACGGGTGCTGTGCTTTCTGTCGAAACAGGCCAGCTGCTGCAGTCTCAGGTGCAGGAGGTCAGAGAAGGAAAGAGCGGTGAGCCGGGAGAGATAAAGGGCATATTCTACCACTCAGACGATCCGCTGGGAAGTCTTGTAAAGAACAGCAGCTACGGTGTGTTCGGCACCGCGTATCATCCGATAGAAAACCCGATATACACGCAGCCTGTCGCAGTGGGGACGAAAGAGCAGGCTGAACTCGGGAAGGCATATATCCTGTCTACTCTTTCGAACAATGAGATAAGGCGTTTTGAGATAGAGATAGAAAAGATCGAAAAGCAGGATACACCTTCGGATAAGAGTATGGTGATAAGAGTGACTGACAAGGAGCTTCTTGAGGAGACAGGGGGCATCATCCAGGGTATGAGCGGAAGTCCGATAATACAAAACGACAGGATAATCGGAGCTGTTACGCATGTTTTCGTGAATGATCCTCAGCGAGGTTACGGGATATTTATCGAGTGGATGCTGAATGAGTCGGTTTTTGTCGAAAAGTAAAGCAAATTGTATTCATGATACCGTTGATAATTTTTATGGTTTGTCTGAAAATGGAAATATAGCAGTGAATAACAGCTGCAAGCAGTAACAACCAGGAGGATATGAAAATGAAAAGAATTAAAATCGGTATCGCTGATGACAACAGGGAGTTTTGTGAGATCCTTACGGATTATTTCAGAGACAAGGAAGATATTGATTTGGCTTTCGTTTCTCATGATGGTATAAAAACAGTGGAAAACATCAAAATACATCAGCCGGAGATCCTTATACTTGATATGGTCATGCCCCATCTGGACGGACTGGGTGTTTTAGAAACGATCAACAACCTTGAACTCGAAAAATACCCGAGAACTATCGTTTTATCCGCAGTGGGGCAGGAGCCTATAACGCAGAAGGCCATCGGCCTCGGAGCAGAATACTACATAGTAAAGCCTTTCAATCTCGATATACTCATGAAGAGGATAAACCAGCTGTCGGGAGTCGAGGACAAGGGCGAAAGCAAGATGCAGTATGCGCGTGCGATACTTACGGGACAGAAGGACGAGGAAAACAGAAATCTTGAAATAGACATAACAAATATAATACACGAGATAGGTGTTCCTGCGCATATAAAGGGATATCATTATCTGAGAGACGCTATAATAATGGTCGTGGAGGATATAGATCTGCTGGGAGCAGTAACGAAAGAGCTTTATCCTGCCATCGCGAAAGCAAACAACACGACTCCGAGCAGAGTCGAGAGAGCTATAAGACATGCCATAGAAGTCGCATGGAACAGAGGAAAGCTTGAAACGATAGATGCTTTGTTCGGATACACGGTGCAGAACGACAAGGGCAAGCCGACGAATTCGGAATTTATCGCGATCATAGCTGACAAGCTCAGGATAGAAAGACGTGCCAGCTGACATCAGTCAGCCGGCACGCTTTTTCTGTCGAAAATCAGCCGTTTCAGGACAGCGCCTGCGATGCCGGATACAGCGGCAAAGCATATCCAGCCCAGACCGAACGAGCTGAGCGGCATTCCGGATATGAAATCAAGATTTATTATGCTGCTGCTGTTCAGTATTTCCAGAAGACTTCCGGCCATGGCTCCGGCCACTGCGAATTTAACAGTGAAGTCGGATACATATCTGCTGAACATGGCGAGTATTATCAGTGTGAGAGCTCCCGGATAGATGAGGCTCAGCACTGGCTGCGCCAGCAGAACGATCTTGTCTATACCGAAGTTCGCGATGACTGCGCTGAAGACGCATATTACTGTGACCAGCAGCTTATAGTTCAGCTTCCTGCCTGAAAGCGTGCAGAAGTAGTCGGCGCTCGCACTGACGAGTGCGACAGCGGTGGTCAGGCAGGCAAGCGTCACGATGATGCCGAGAAGTATCACTCCCGTGCGGCCCATCAGTGCTTCCGTGATATTGAGTATCAGTTCGGAGCGGTTGATCCTGAGATCATAGATATCAGAGACGGTCGCGCCGAGATATGTCAGGCCGCCGTAAACTATCAGGAGCAGCAGCGCAGCTATGATGCCGGAATTGCGGACCATCCCGGATTTTATACGGCTCTCGGTGTAGCCTTTTTCTGTAACGGTCTTCACTATGATGATCCCGAAAATCATCGCGGCGAGCACGTCCATGGTCTGGTAGCCTGCATTTATGCCTGAGACTATCACGTTGTCCATCATAGGCTCCGTCGATATCTCGCCCGCAGGAACTGCGATCCCGTAGATTATCAGTATGAGAAGTCCTGCAAACAGCGCCGGAGTCAGGAATTTTCCGAGTATGTCGACGACTGCGGACTCACGCAGTGTGAGCACCAGCACGATAAGAAAAAATATCGATGTCGATACGGCTGCCGGTATACTGCCGGAGAGCGGCTGCGCGAACATCTCGTGTACGGTCGCACCTGTGCGCGGAAGTGCTATGCACGGTCCTATGCACAGTATGATCGCAGAGACCATTACTTTTCCCGGAACTGTTCCTATTTTTCCGGTCAGTTTGTATATGTCACCGTCATTTCTGAGGAGAGCGAATATCGCGATCAGCGATATCCCTATGTCAGCCATGTAATAACATATGAATCCGGATACCCATTCAGGGCCGGCGCCCATTCCAAGATACGGCGGGAATATTATGTTTCCTGCGCCGAAAAACATTGAAAAAAGGGCAAGTCCTATAACTGTCATATTTTTAAAGTCGCGTTTCATTTTTTGATGTCCTTTCGATATGCACACGTAAGCATTATGCTAACATATAACCGGGGGAAAAGCAACCGCCGGTCGAACGTCTTTATTTTGCCGTTTCTTTGTGATAATATTATTTACGGAAAAACAGCGGTACATCCGCAAGGAACATGATAGCAAGGACAGGAGAAATACAGTTATATGAAGCGGTATATTTCATTACATATGATAAGGATGGAGCACCTGAATCATCATGCGAATCTCTATGCCGGCAGAGGCATCGAGTGGATGGTGGAGTCGGCATTCATGGCGGCGTGTCTGACACATGGAGACAAGAACGGACTGCTCTATAAAAATATGCACAGATTTGATTTCAGAAAGTCGGTCGAGCCCGGAGACATCGTGAGATATGAGAGCACAGTTGTGAGAGCAGGCAGGACGAGCCTGACCATCCGTGTCGATCTGAAAAACGAGCAGACCGGAGAGCTTTATGCGGAGGGTTATGCGACATTCGTGACGATCGATCCGCAGACAAAGGCGCCGAAGCCTCACGGCATAGTTCTGGATGAAACGGATGACGAAGATGAGAAGGCATGGCGGAAGGAAGCGGCGGACTTTTTTTAAGCGTGGCTCTGAATGAGGCATAGACAGAACGGAGAAGATGATGGAAAACAAAATACTTGTGATAGGAAAGGAAGGCAGACTTGCCCGATATACAGCAGATAAAAAGAAACTCGATGATTACGATATATCTTATGTTCCGGCAGGAGCGACAGCTGAGAAGCTTCTGAAAACAGGAAAGGATGCCTCGTACATCATCGTCGATGCGATCGGGAGCGTGCCGGGAGATGTGATAAGGAAGATGCCGGAGCTGAAACTGATACACTCCGAGGGAGTCGGTTATCAGGGCGTGGATCTCGATGCGGCTGATGAAAGAGGTATATACGTGTGCAACTGCAGGGGAATGAATGCCGCTGCCGTAGCGGAGCAGACCGTGCTTCTGATGCTGGGGCTGCTCAGAGACGTTGCGGGCGGAGACCGCAGCGTCAGAGCCGGAGAGCAGATAGCGGTAAAAGAGGCGTACATGATGTCCGGTGATCTCAGGGAGCTCGGTGACTGCAGAGTAGGGCTTATAGGGCTCGGCGACATAGGAAAGGCGGCAGCGAGACTGCTTTCGGCGTTCGGTGCCGAGGTAGTCTATCACAAACCGCACAGGCTTGCAGAGCCTGATGAAAAGCGATACGGCGTCAGGTACATGGAGCTCGATGAGCTGCTGGCATGCTCTGATATAGTGAGTCTGCATCTGCCGGTCAACGAATCGACGAGATACATGGCGGACAGTGCATTCTTCTCGAAGATGAAAGACAGCGCATATCTGATAAACACGTCGCGAGGCGAGCTGGTGAACAGCCCGGATCTGGTGAAGGCACTGGAAAACGGCGAGATCGCAGGAGCAGGGCTGGATACTATAGACGGAGAGCCTGTAGAGGCAGACAACGATCTGCTGACGATTTCCGAAAAGGCAGGCAGAAAGCTGCTGCTCAGCTGTCACATCGGAGGGATAACAGGTGCGTCGTTCAGGCGCGGATACGACATGATCTGGTCGGATATAGAGAAGGTAAGAGCCGGAGAAAAGCCTGATAATATCATCAATCATCCGGAAACTGCCGTGTAAAGCCCGGGGCATGCGAAAGACCGGCGCTTCAGAACGCCGGCCTTTGCCGATCATGTGGTCTTGCGTGTCAGTGACGGCTGCATCTGCACTCAGCAGCATGTCGCCGGCGGGTAATCACTGCAGCCGCAGTCGCAGTCTCCAGGCGCCGGAGGGCGGTGCTGATCGCACCCATGGTTCGCAGAGCAGCCGCTCTGCTCGCCCTGAGGGCCGGAGGCAGCAGCGCTGCTGTCATTTCTCTCAGGAAAAAGACCCGGGCATGTCACGACGCCTGAAACATTTTCCTGCAGAGGAGCTTCAGCGAATCCTGTCGACAGTACGCACAGCTGCACAGGCACTGTGATCTTCTTCTCGACAGTGATGCAGATCGTGACGATGAGATTTGCAGAGATCTCACCGTTAGGACCCATGCAAAGATCACGCGTCGCATTGTTCGTGGCCATCCTGCAGCTGAATCCGGCGTTTGAAAGCTCCGTGAGTCGCGGCATGAACGCAGAGTTCGACGTGCTCGGCATGCAGAGCTCGAAGAAATTGGTAAGTACGAGAGGGCAGGAAGGATTTGCGATGTTGACCTCGGAACAGAGCGTCATCGTGCTTTCTCTGCCGCAGCTGTCACAGATCGCAAGATCGATGTAAATGATGATGTTGCCCCAGATCTTGACATTCTGTGTACCGAAGATCGGTGTGCCGCCTCCGCTCGAATCGCATTCGCTCGTATCTGCGAACAGTATCTTCTCGGAAGGTACCCCGTCCGGACCGACAGTCTCGACAACACTGTTGCACTCGTTCACGAAATATGCGCCGGAGATACCGGTTTCCATGTCGAGCGTCAGGTTGCTGCGGTCCGATGCCTTTGAAGGATCGAAGACCTTTTTGCAGCGGATATCGAGTATCCTGCTGACGGAGCATCCCGGCGGGATCGCAGGTGTGAATTTGAGATTCTGTACGGTCTTCATCCCCTGCATATGGAACCTTACGGCGTCATACACGCTCTGAACGTATATGGGAGTAGCCGTGACATCATCGAGATTCCCGCTGAAGCTGCAGAGATCGTTGGCTTTGCAGCAGGAATCCCCTGAAGCATTGTTTTGCGGTGTGCAGAAACAGTTCATATTTTACCTCCTTGAATGGTGATTTTAATGTGTTTTTTGTTCAATGGCAGTATATGAAAACAGGTGTTTTTGTGTTACAATACATTTTGTATTTAGAAGAAAGGCAGCGTTGATATGGTAAAAACAGTAAAATTAAAATGCGGTACAACGTTAATAATGGACAAGACCGACTATGTTCAGTCGGCAGCTCTGGGCATCTGGGTAAGAACAGGTGCCGCAGATGAAAACGACAGTATTTCAGGGATGTCGCACTATATCGAACACATGATGTTCAAAGGGACAGACAATCGAACGGCGAAGGAGATCGCGTCTGATGTCGACAAGATAGGAGGCATGTTCAACGCTTTCACGGGAAAGGAAGCAACGTGCTACTACATCAAGACACTGTCCTCCAATATATATGCGGGAGCTGATATCCTGCTCGATATGCTGACAGGTTCCCGATTCGACCAGGAGGAGATGGACAAGGAGAGAAAGGTCATCTGTGAAGAGATCAAGATGGTCAAGGACAGTCCGGACGACGACGTGTACGACACGATCTCGGAACTCGTGGCAAGCGGCAATCCGCTGGGCAGAAGCATACTCGGAACACCTGAGAGCCTTGCGGGGATCGACCGTGCGAAGCTCACTGAGTATTACAGCGAAAAGTATGCAAGAGACAGCATCGTGATAGCCGTTGCGGGCAATTTTGACGAGAAAAGGATCGCAGAGCTTTTTGAAAGCAGGCTGACTTCGCTCAGAGAGAAGAAGGTGACGAAGGACTTCACGCTGAAGCAGTACAGACAGAGCTTTGATGTAAAGGTAAGGGATATCGAACAGACGCATATCTGTCTTGCGACGCCGGGTATTTCCATGGCGGATGACAAGTACTACGCATTCGTGCTGATGAACAGCATATTCGGAGGAAGCATGAGTTCGAGACTTTTCCAGAACATAAGAGAGGAAAAAGGCCTTGCATACACTGTCTGCTCGATGAACGTGTTCTCCAGCTACACAGGCTTTTTCAGCATATATGCCGGAGTTGCGCATGACAAGGCGGAAGCTGCTCTAGATGCGGTGAAACACGAACTTGAGATGCTAAAAAAAGACGGAGTCACTGCTGAAGAGCTGTCTATGGCAAAGGAACAGGTAAAGAGCTCATATATCTTCGGACTTGAGAATATAAACAGCAGGATGTTTTCCATAGGGAAGAACAAGCTGCTTCTTGACAGGGTGTACTCGCCTGAAGAAGTGCTGAGCGAATTCGACAAGGTGACTCGGGATGATATAAAGCAGGCAGCAGAGCTGATCGGCGACTACTCGTCGTACTGTGCAGCGTCTGTTACAGGAACGGATTTTGATCTCGAAAGGCTGATAAAACGATGAAGATAAAGATAAAGACACTGTCCGGCGAACTGCCGCGATATGAGACGGAAGGTTCGGCCGGCATGGATATCAGAGCGTATATCGACAAGCCGGTGGAGATAATGCCGGGGCGCCGGGCGCTGATACCGACGGGACTTTTCATGGAAATACCGGCAGGCTTTGAGGTGCAGATACGTGCGCGCAGCGGACTTGCCGTGAAGCACGGTATAGGGCTGACGAACGGCATAGGCACTATAGACAGCGACTATCGCGGAGAGATCATGGTCTCTCTGATAAACTGGGGAGATGAAGCTTTTATCGTCAGAAACGGTGACAGGATAGCGCAGATGGTCGCAGCCAGATATGAAAAGGCAGGCTTTGAGAAAGTCGAGGTGCTTTCCGAAACGGAGCGCGGTGAAGGCGGCTTCGGACATACAGGCGTATAAATGCAGAGATAACAGCGGCTTCGGACATCAGATACAGATCTGGTATCCGGAGCCGTTTGATAATATCCAGAACAAAATCCGCCCGGCACCATACTATAATGTTGAGGTGGTGCATATGACAGATTTTCAGATGCTGGAGCAGATACAGAGAATGATAAAAGAGATGCCGAGACCGCGGCTGCTGTTTCGCAAGGGGCTGACTGTACGCGGATTTTTCAGGCCGTACATGTCCTTTGCGGATCGCACAAGGGCAGAGATCTTCGGCAGTACGGACATGGTCACTCCGGTCACAGTGAGGTTCGCATCGATGTTCGGGCAGAAAGGGACGGCAGACACTGTCCGGAATATAAAAGGAATGAGCGTCAAATTCCATGGCAGCCAGGAGTACGACATGGTCTGTCACAGCATACCTGTATTTTTTATCGATGAAAAGCAAAAGCTGCCGGAGCTCATAAGGGCATTCACGCGCAGAGAGCACTGTGACGGCCTGAACAGCAGAAGGTTCTGGGAGTTCATCGCGGAAAACCCGGAATCGCTGCACTGTGCGCTGAGACTGTTTTCGTATGAAGGCATCGCGGGAACGTTCATAAACATAAAATGGTTTTCTGTAAACACAACTGTCTGGGAGAATGATTCAGGTGAAAAGTGGTTCGTGAGGTACAGATGGGTCCCGTCATGCGCTGCGGCAGGTAATGAGGCGGACAGAACGGCTTTGCGAGAGAAGGTGAACGACCGCATAACCGCTGAATTCATGGCTGGATTCGACTGTGACACGGCATTCAAAGAGCTTGTTTCCGACATTTCCGAAGGCCGCTTCCCGTCATTCGATCTTTATGTGCAGATGATACCTGAAAGCGAGTTTGACACGGAAGAACATCCGAAACGCACTATAGAGTGGGATGAAGAAACAGTCCCGTGTGTCCTGGCGGGTGTGATGCGCATCACCGAGCTCGCTGATGACAGGGAAAACATGCATGATCTGACGAGCTTCATACCCGGCAGAGCGGTGAAAGGCATAGAACTTTACAGAGACGGTCTCGAAGACCTTATGGATTTTCTGTACAGGACAGAGGCCATGGAAAGGGGGAGCTCATATTGAAGGAAATGCTGCAGGCCCACAGCTTTTACAGAGAGATGGATAACGCACAGCGCCGGGATCTCGAGGAGGCGGTCGCAGAGGATATCTTTTTTCTCGACAGAGAACTTCAGGAAAGGATCACGGCGCTGATCGGCGAGGCAGACGGGCAGCTGGCAGAGAACATAAGCCGCAGAAACGACTTTACAACATAGCCTGCCGGATAGTATTATATATACTGAAAAAGCAGGATAACAGAGATGCATGCACGCACCGGACATCCATGGCATGTGCGGGAGTCTGTGATAAAACCGGAGGTAAAATGGTCACAAGAGAAGTCTTCGAAAAGAGAGAATTTGAATATCTGTCGCCATATGCTGCAAAGGCCGCAGCGAGCAGGGGACGGAAGCTGCCTGAGGAGAAGTGCAGCATCAGGACCGATTATCAGCGCGACAGAGACAGGATAGTGCATTCCAAGGCATTCAGGAGGCTCATGCACAAAACGCAGGTGTTTCTGGCGCCGGAGGGAGACCATTACAGGACGAGGCTTACACATACGATAGAGGTCTCACAGATAGCAAGGACCATCGCAAGAGGCGCGGGGCTCAATGAAGACCTTACCGAGGCGATAGCGATGGGGCACGATCTCGGGCACACACCTTTCGGGCACAGCGGTGAAGCCGTGCTCAACGAGATATATCCGGGAGGCTTCAGGCACAACGTGCAGAGTCTCAGAGTCGTGGATGTGCTGGAGTCGGGGAGCAGCAGGAAAGGAATGAACCTGACGTTCGAAGTGCGTGACGGGATACTGAACCATACGGGGAGCACGATGCCTGTGACGGCAGAAGGTCAGGTCGTTAAGACAAGTGACCGCATAGCATATATCAATCACGATATAGATGATGCTATAAGAAGCGGCATCATCACTGCGGAGGATCTGCCTAAAGAAAGTATCTCTGTGCTTGGAGACACACATAAGAAACGTATAGACACTCTCGTGAGAGATATGATAGAAAACAGCAGCGGCAGGCCGACAGCTCAGCTCAGCGGGGAACGCTGCCAGGCCATGGATGAGCTGAGGACTTACATGTTCAGGAACGTGTATCACAACGACAGGGTAAAGCGAGCGGAAGACGTGAGCCAGGTGAGGAACATCATCGTCTCTTTGTACCACTATTTCCTGGAAAATCCCGACAGCCTGCCGGATGATCTTCGCGCGATGCGTGACAGCTTCACAGATGCGGAGCTTGTCAAGGATCATATCGCAGGCATGACAGACAGATATGCGATAAACCTCTATGAAGAACTGTTCGTTGCAAAGGGCTGGAGATAGACAGGCGGGGGTTTTGCAAAAGACTCACGCTCCGATCATACACCGAGACGCACAGCAGAGCGCAGCGCAGAAAGCAGCACGATAAATAAAACAAAAAATATAAAAATAAAAAAAGGAAAGTGCTGATTCCTGTCGTAAATAATATTATGCATCGCAGTTTTCAAGAGGGGAAAAAGTGAGTAGTAATAATGTAAATATAGCAGATGAGATAAAAAGCAGGTGTAACATTGTAGATGTTATAGGCAGGGTCGTTTCTTTAAAGAGAACGGGAAATAATTACAAAGGTATCTGTCCTTTCCACAATGAAAAAACACCTTCTTTTATTGTATCGGAAACAAAACAGATATTCACGTGTTTCGGCTGCGGAGCGACGGGAGATGTCATCGAATTTGTAAAGCGCTACTACAACCTTGATTTCAAAGGGGCTGTGGAAATGCTGGCGAAGGAGTACGGCATCAGCCTTGAAGGCGCTTTCGGCGGAAGCAGGGACAAGGAGGAGCTTTACGAGATAAACCGTCAGGCGGCCCGGTTTTATTACAGGGCGCTGCGTCAGCACAGCAATCCGGGATATACATATATGAAAAACAGAGGTATCTCAGAGGAGACCCTCAACAGATTCGGAATAGGATACGCTGACGACAGATGGGACAGTCTGTACACTTTTCTGAAAGGAAAAGGGTTTTCGGAAGACAAGATGCTCGAGCTCGGTCTCGTATCGAAATCAAAAAAAGACGGCAGATACTACGACAAGTTCCGAGGCAGGGTGATCTTCCCGATACAGAATACGGGAGGAAAGGTCATCGGCTTCGGAGGCCGTATAATAGGAGATGGAGAGCCGAAGTATCTCAATTCGCAGGAATCTCCTGTTTTCAGAAAGAAGTACAACCTCTATGGTCTGAATCTGTCAGGTGCAGAGGCGAGAAAGGAAGATGCCATCGTCCTGGTGGAAGGATATATGGATGTCGTCTCACTCTATCAGAGTGGAGTGCGGAATGTTTCGGCATCGCTGGGAACGGCACTTACCGAGAATCAGGCGAGACTGATAAGGAGGTACACGAAAAACGTGATACTTTCTTACGACGCCGACCAGGCCGGACAGAACGCGGCTATGCGCGGACTGGACATACTCTACAGAGAAGACTGCAGAGCAAAGGTGCTGAAAGTCACAGAAGGCAAGGATCCTGATGAGTTCGTGAAAAAGAACGGGCGCAGGGCTTTCCAGGAACTGATAGAAAACGCACTGCCGTATGGAGACTTCAAACTGGGGTTCGTAAAGGCGAAGTATGATCTGTCGGATGAACAGCAGAGAGTAGATTTTATAAGAGATGCGGTAGACGTGCTGCGCGGGATGAAGCCTGTGGAGGCTGATATCTACATAAAAAAGCTCGCTGAGGAAACGGGTGTTTCGGAGGGGGCTATAAGATTTGAGTATTCAGGCAATAATAGTCAGGAAAAGGTGCCGCCGGGCGGCGAACATCATTACCGGGACGACGACCGGGCAGCAGAGACGGCTGCGGAGATGCCGGCTGCAGAGAAGAACCTGCTGAAGCTGATGATCACAGATCCCGTCTACATCTGTCTGCCGGAAGATATAAGGAATATCGTCTTCAGGAGCGAACAGGGGAAAAGTATATACGAAAACATATTGCAAATCTGTGACGGCAGGCATATACTTGATATCAATGCGCTCAGGGACAGGCTGGATGAGGAATGCACCGTATGTCTTGCGGAAATAGAGGCAGAGATAATATCGCCGGGCACTGAACGGTCTGTCTTTGACGAATGCATCGCACAGATAAGAAAGAAAGAACTCAAAAAGCAGGAAGAAGAGATCCTCGTGCGCCTTTCCATGGCAGATGAGGAAGAAAACCACGAAGAAATAATAAGGCTTACACAGCAGCTTATAGAAATACAGAAAAAAATAAAGAAGTGAGGGGCACGGAATGGCTGATACAAAAGACGTAAAAAAGAAAAAAACAAAGAAGATAAACACTGAAAAAGCAGGCGATAAGGCCGAAACTTTGCAGAATGGCGAATTTGCAGAAAACGAAGTGCTTGACGAGGAAACAAAAGCGCAGATCATAAAGGATCTGACAGAGAAAGCTTTATCAAAGAAGAAAAAGTCGCTTTCATATACAGATGTTTCGAACAGACTCGGAGACATGGAGCTCGACAAGGATCAGATGGAAGAGATCTATGAACTTCTGATGAGCAAGGGTGTCGAGGTCGATATGGAAAGCGAGCCTGACGATATCGATCTGCTGGAGCTCGAGGACGAGGAAGTGGACGATCCGGAAGTGGAGGCGGTGATAGCCGAAAATCCGGAGGCAAAGGAGATCGATCTCGAAGCAACGATCTCAAAGAGCATCGCTGTCGACGATCCTGTCAGGATGTACCTGAAGGAGATAGGAAAGGTGCCGCTCCTCACTGCGCAGGAGGAGATCGATCTCGCCAAGAGGATGGAGCAGGGTGACGAGTATGCGAAGCAGAAGCTCTGCGAGGCAAACCTCAGACTGGTGGTAAGTATCGCCAAGAAATATGTAGGAAGAGGCATGCTGTTCCTCGACCTGATACAGGAAGGAAACCTCGGACTTATAAAAGCTGTTGACAAATTTGACTGGACGAAGGGCTACAAATTCAGTACCTACGCTACATGGTGGATCAGGCAGGCGATCACCAGATCGATAGCTGACCAGGCAAGGACGATAAGGATACCTGTGCATATGGTCGAAACGATCAATAAACTTATAAGAGTCTCAAGACAGCTGCTCCAGGAGGAAGGCAGAGAGCCGACCCCTGATGAGATCGCTGCAGAGATGGGCATATCTGTAGAAAAGGTAAGAGAGATACTCAAGATCTCCCAGGAGCCTGTCTCACTGGAAACTCCTATCGGAGAGGAAGAGGACAGCCATCTCGGAGACTTCATACCGGACGACGATGCGCCGGCGCCGGCAGAAGCTGCAGCGTTTTCCATGCTCAAAGAGCAGCTGGTCGACGTGCTGGGGACTCTCACCGAAAGAGAGCAGAAGGTGCTGAAGCTCAGATTCGGTCTCGAGGACGGAAGAGCCAGAACGCTCGAGGAAGTCGGAAAGAAATTCGACGTTACCCGTGAGAGGATCAGACAGATAGAGGCGAAAGCCCTCAGAAAGCTGAGACACCCGACCAGAAGCAAGAAACTCAAGGACTACCTGGAATAGAAACATGACTGAATTAAGTATAAGACTGCAGAAAATAGCAGACAGGATAAATGAAGGTGAAACCATGGCTGATATCGGCACAGACCATGGTTTTTTACCTATATATCTGATAGAAAACGATATCTCGCCGTCGGTAATAATGACTGACGTCAGCCGTCCGTCTCTGATGAAAGGCTCGGATAATCTCGACATGCTGGGTGCGGACAGAAAGCGTGCGGATTTCAGAGTCGGTGACGGGATATCAGTGCTGGACAGCGGAGAAACAGATGTCGTAGTGATAGCGGGAATGGGCGGGATGCTCATAAGAGATATCATGAGTGTCGATATGGAGCACACCTGCTCTTTCAGAAAGTACATACTGCAGCCGAGAACAAGGCAGGGACACCTGAGAAAATGGCTCCTTGAGAACGGATTCACGATAATCCACGAGGATCTCGTCGAGGAAGGAAGGTTCATACCTGAGATAATAACGGCGCTCAGTCCGCAGGAGTACGGTGCTGACACAGGCGATACGAGTGCGAACGACGTGCATACTGCCGGAAATATCACGGACGACTGCAGACTTTGCATAAGAGGCATATCGTTCGCATCGGAAGAAGATACCGGAGAGGATATTATATATCGTGTGCCGCCATGGATCACACAGGCTGCAGGCCCGGTAGAAGAATTTCTTGCCAGGAACATGGAAAACGAGAAGAAAAGGCTCGAAAACGTGATGCTGGCAAAGGAGCGCGATATTGCGCAGGAAGACAGGATATGCAGAGGGATAGCTTATCTGAAGCGTTTGCTGGAGGAATACAGAAATGGAAGATAGAAAAAAAAGTACAGTAACAGTTGCGGATGTGACTGAACTGATAGAGGACGCAGTGCCGGTATCACTGCAGGAGTCATGGGACAACAGCGGACTGCTGATCGGATTCCCGGAAAAGCATGTTAGAAAACTCATAACATGTCTTGAAATAACGGAAGCCGTGGCGGACGAGGCGGTAGCGGCAGGTGCAGACATGATAGTATCGCACCATCCGCTGATTTTCAGCGGTATCAGAAAGCTCAGCTATGACAGCAGCGAGGACAGAGCTGTGATGAAGCTGGTTTCGAACGGTATATCGGTGTATTCGTGCCACACGCCTTTTGACAAGGTCAGGGGCGGCAACAACGATATCATCGCAGAAAGGCTGCGGCTTTCGTCCGTGAAAAACCTCAGGGGCGATGACGTGGCTTCTCCGTCAAAGATGGCTGAAAACCGCGACGAGGCGGACATCGGAAGGATCGGCAGATTCAGAAAACCTTTGACGTACATGCAGGCTATAGAGCTTGCTGCGAATCAGCTGAACATGAGCATCAGGCAGCTTCGCGCATGCGGCGATCTGAACAGTGAGATAACATCGGTCGGTATATGCACGGGAGCAGGATCGGATATGGCTGAAATGGCCGCAGATGCAGGCTGTCAGCTTTTCATAACAGGCGACGTGAAGTATCATGAGGCGCAGGCTGCGGCAGCGCGAGGCATATGTCTTCTGGATGCGGGGCATTACGGCACGGAGAAATTCTTCGCTCAGGCGATGAGAGAGCTGCTGGAGAAGAAAATCGCAGGGAAAGCAGAAGTCACAGAATCAGCTGTGAATATCGATCCGTTCAATATACTGTAACAGGCGGATGCTTTACAAAAAAAGCTTTATGTGTTATAAATATTAAAGTCATATTTTGGGCAAGACAGACGATCGCGTGCATCTTCGGGATGTATGAGGAAAGTCCGGGCTCCGCAGGGCATGGATGCCGGATAACGTCCGGCGTAGGTAACTATAGGGAAAGTGCAACAGAAACACACCGCCGAAACGGGTCATGCCGTGGCAAGGTTGAAATTGTGAGGTAAGAGCTCACAGGGAAATATGGTAACATATCTCCCGTGTAAACCCCATCCGGAGCAAGACCAAATAGGACATGGAAAGCGGCGGCCCGTCGCTGTCCGAGAGGTAGGTCGCATGAGCCTGGTGGCAACATCAGGCCAAGATAGATGATCGTCTGATACAGAACCCGGCTTATGTCTTGCCCAATATATTTTCAATGGCCTGCGAGGTTGTTTGAAGTATTTATCACTTTTTTAAAACTTCTTTTGTATAATGACTGCACAAAAAATCATGGAAATTCCTAAAAAATTTCCGAAAAATACTTGCAATAACCTGAATATGTAGTATAATAAGAGGGTCGCTTGGAT
>CAKQIZ010000043.1 GCA_934247125.1 uncultured Clostridia bacterium | reverse complement strand
AGTATGCTTGACGACAGCACTGTTGTTAATGCATTCGTTTCCGACGGCGATGCGGTCACTGCAGGACAGCATATCGCCACTGTCGAAGGCAGTGCACGCGCGATACTGTC
This sequence comes from uncultured Clostridia bacterium, assembly GCA_934247125.1. Taxonomy (GTDB): domain Bacteria; phylum Bacillota; class Clostridia; order Peptostreptococcales; family Anaerovoracaceae; genus Lentihominibacter. The sequence continues at coordinate 16,551 of CAKQIZ010000043.1, read as the reverse complement.
CGGAGAACGCACAGCGCTCAATTTCCTTCAGAGAATGAGCGGGATAGCCACTTATACCAGTGAAATGACACGCATGCTGGAAGGTACCGGGATAAAGCTTCTCGATACGAGAAAGACGACCCCTAACATGCGCATATTCGAAAAGTATGCAGTAAGAGCAGGCGGCGGCCACAATCACAGATACAATCTGTCCGACGGCGTGATGCTCAAAGACAACCATATCAATGCCGCAGGAGGCGTCGCAGCCGCCATAAAAATGGCCAGAGAATACGCACCATTCGTACGCAAGGTAGAAGTCGAAGTGGAAGATCTGGAAATGCTCCGCGAGGCTCTCGAGGCCGGAGCAGATATCATAATGCTCGACAATATGTCCGATGATGATATGAAGAAAGCAGTCGAGATGACAGACGGTCGTGCAGAGACTGAATGCTCCGGAAATATCACCAGGGAAAACATCGCAAGGCTGGCCGATATAGGCGTCGATTACGTTTCCAGCGGAGCACTGACTCACTCTGCGCCTATTCTCGATCTTTCGCTGAAAAACCTGAAGATCATCGACTGATCGCATCTGTATGCAGTCAATATAACGATCAGTGATCACGGCGATATTTGCTGTATATATCAAAGAACAGAAAGAAAAGGCTGTATCCGGTCACCGGTGCCATATCTGACACCCGGCAATTCCGGCATATAGCCTTTTCTCATCATTCTGCCTCTTGATTTTATCTCGTCATCAGCCCGGCGGCCATGTCATCTTTCGTTTTCCTAAAAGATGAAAATGAAGATGCTTTACGGTCTGAAGACCGTCTTCTCCGCAGTTGTTCACAAGTCTGTATCCGTTTTCCAGACCCAGTGTCGCTGCTATCTCTTTTACCTTGGTCATTATGTATCCAAGCAGTTCACTGTCTTCCTCAGTGACGTTATCCAGAGATGTGATATGCTTCTTCGGTATTATCAGAACGTGTACCGGTGCCTGTGGATCCAGATCGTGGAAACAAAGTATCTTATCGTCTTCATATACCTTGTTCGACGGTATCTGTCCATCGCCTATCTGGCAAAAGATGCAATCGCTCATGATCTCACTTCCTTTCTTCTTGCTGTCGTTATGCCATATTATATCACATTATCGGCTTGCAGCCGGTACAGTTTCTGTTTTTTATGCAGTTTTTTCCCGTCTCCCGCATGCAGATACCGCGATGATAAAAGCTGCTGCCGCGGCTGCCGCCGCACATAATGCCGCCATCATCAGTATTCTGAAATGTCCCGTTTCACCGGTGTCAGGTGCGGCTCCATCCTCACTGACTGTGAAATACCATAACTGCGCGCCTTCCTTCAGCTGGCATCTGTTATCTGCCTCAGCCGGAAGTGATGTGGTGATATCCAGCTGCTGCTCTTCACCTGCATCAAGTTCTGCGATGACCCTGTATTCATCCAGTCTCCGGTCTTCCATCGGGCCGCTGTAGAAAACCTCCATGTTTCCGTCTGTCATGCCGCCGTCATTCTGTCTGCTGCAGATCTTCAGCTGCATGCTTTTGGACAGTTCTGAGCTGTCAGATACGGCTTTAAAAAGCACTTTGACCTTGTGCTTCCTATCATTTCTGATAACCAGACTTCCGCTGCGTTCATCCCCCGGCACGAACGCCCCGTCTGTGATATCACTGAACATGTGGTCTTCGGAAACTGATATACCCGAACTCCTGTCGCAGACGATCTTCACCGCACCCTGCCCTGAGACCGGCACATTTTCTCTGACTGTGTACTGTCCTCTGACTTCTGATCTTTCGACCGCCACATCTCCCCATGGTACTTCTGAATCGAAATCAGGGCAGATATTCTTAGTCTGCACAGCATCAGCTGTGAGCCTTACTTTCATCCTGTTCTCTTTTCTGTAGTCCCAGTCGTCAGGGATCTCGAAACCCCTGCACAGCTCTACAGCCTCATCGTGCCCGAGCTTCTCAGTATAGTACATATATTCTCCTATCTCTCTCCATCTGCCGTCAACGCCATACAGGTACTTTGAGATATTTATATCGTCCCCTGCACTCTCCGCTTCAAGCTTCACTCGTATATATGATTCCTCTGCCCTGTTCGTTATGCGCGGTATGTATGAAACGACTGAATCAAGATCCGCAACCGTCAGTTCGCCGGCCGGTATGAACTCGCCGCCCTTTTCCTGCAAACATTCCGCTTCGATGTTTATGCCTCCGGAACTGAAGCGGTTTGCCACCTTTTCAGAAGAAACATACGCTGCATACGATATTATCCCTGTAAACGCAGTCATCAGCATCACGACGGCAGCAATGAGCTTTCTGCGAGATATCTTCATCTGTGCTTTCATCACTCCGCCCCCTTCAGTTTGTTTATGATGATATCAGTATGCGACAGCCTGCCCCAGTCGGTTTTTGCGTTTTCAAAGCATACACTGATATAATCCGCTCCAAAACCGTCCTGACCGGGCTTGTACTCACTCAGCCTCAGCGGCGCCTTCACTGCTTCCCTGGCTGAATCCACAACAGCTGCCTTATCACCATGATATCTGGACTCCGCAAGCGTGCTGATGTACCTGAACGTATTTATCTCTTCCACTGTATAATCGTCTTCCGGAAGATATACCGGTGCATATTTACCATAGATATATCCATCACGCAGAATAAAGCATACACCGTCGCTGTCCATATATGAACCGTTTTTTCTGACTGCTCTGACAGCCTCGCTGCTGAACGTGATCGCTCTGTACCACGACTTTCCCGAGTCACTGCCGGTTATCCTGAACAGGAATACCGGCTCTCCATGCGCCGCCGTGAACTCATCTTTTGAGTCTTTCATTTTCTTCACTATAACCAGACGAGGAACCGGCACATATCTCCATGTCCCTGTAAAAACTATGTCTTCGCTTTCCACAATTTTCTTTTCCGCATCCCATGACAGTACCCAGGAACCGGCAGGGCTGCCGTCATCATCTTTGATTTCAAGCTTCGCACCTTCTGCAGGACTTTCCGTTCTCACCGCTTCATCCCCCTGATAATACGCCCCGCTGTCTGAAATCGCATATGCTCCTTTTGAAACGCTTATTTCCGCCGGCAGGCTCCGCCCCTGTGATCCGCTCACGTACTCATACGAAACATGGTACGGCACGGCCACTCTCAGCGACTGCTCATTCGTCTCCTGCTCTATCCCCGATATGATCGATCTCGCCGTATCGGTTATCACTGCGCTTCCTCCTTCCGGGCAGTCCGCAGCTGCAGTTATCTCCAGCGTATACTGACTCCCGTCATAGCTGCTCTGAGACTGTATAAAACTGTTCGAAAACTCGAACTTCACTATCCTTGAAGCTTCATCGTAACTCAGCGTTCCTTTGTCTGTGACATCGCTGCCTGATCCATCCAGGACTCTGGCTGATTTATACGAAAGCCCCTGCGGTATATCATCTGATATTCCGAACTGCGTGTAACGCGTGACTGTATCTACAAACAATGTGCCTATCTTCTGTTTTACATTTATCTGAACGTCTTCCCCGGGCTCATAAGCATGCGAACTGTCGATATACAGAGAAGGCTTCGGCAGCATCCCGGCTCTGTACTGATTGTATATAAGAAGCTGCGTCCTGCAGTTCGTGCCGTAAAATCTGCCTGTGAATTTCCCGTTGTTCGTCGTTATATACAGCCCGGTCTTCGTATAGGAATCACTTCCGTTAGTTTCAAGCTGCGAAGGTGCGAAAAAACCTCCATTCTGCTGTTTCAGCAGACTCCCCGGATAGAGATACGCCGTATTGTATCCCGAAACAGGCACGAATCCTTCTGCAACCGATGCGACATTCTGAAACGTGTCAAGATCTGTCACAGCCTGAAAACATGGAAGCTCCACCAGACTGCCGTCATCAGCATACATTATCGTATACGAAAGGTCTGTCGTATGTGTCAGCTTGTACCTCGTTCCTGTAGTCTTATGCGATGAAACATCAGTCAAATCTGACCACAGGCACAGGAACTCGCCATCGCAGTTGACGATATTCGAGTTCGTGCTGCCGGTCTGCACCAGCTTATCAACATTGAGCTTTATGTCCACAGACCTTCCGTTTATCTTTCCTGCATTTCTGTATATAACAGTAAGCGGATCCGTATACGTCTTCGTCGATGAACTGTTCTTCGCTACTACAAAACTTATGCAGCCTTCTCCCGACCGCTTGTCCATGACAGTTATCACGTTTTTATATGCATCATTTATCTTCCATTCAGCATTTATATACCCGGTATCGAATGTATATCCTGCCGGAACGATAGCGTTGATGTCCGCTACTGTACCCGTCGCCACAGCAGATGCCGCAGATGTATACGTGATAAAAACCGTCACTGCAGCCGTGACCGCAAAACACACTGCCGCCAGCTTTTTCTGTATCGATCCAAATTTCATATCTGCACCTTCTTTCATCTGCCCCGGAATGCGCTCATACTGTCAGAACTTCCTTCAGACTGTACCGTTTCGCTGTAGCATATCATCCTGAAATCGTCTATATCCTTCGCCGCCTTTATCTGAGTGAACAGAGGCTCCGTCACTTCTCCGGTTCTGAGAACTTTCCTGTAGTAGTAGAATCCATCGCTCTGTTTCTCAGTCCATTCTCTGTCATTGAAATCGATCTTAAGAGACTCCGATACAAGCGGATCCTCCACCTCGGCAAATACTCTCACATAACAGTCGACGCTCCCTTCATTTCGTACCGCTACATTTTTTTCATAAGTTTCCCCCGCCTTGAATCCGTCATGATCATCAAACTTTTCCTCGATAGAACTGATATTTTCCCCTGCAGTGAAATCATTGTCCAGAGAATGACGGGCGATCAGCAGTGCCGCCGCCACATCTGCCGATATCAGCAGGATCACAGCCAGCAGTATGACCGCGATACTCGCTGTTCCCAGCTGGTATTTGCTTTTCATCTCACCCATTTACCTCTCGCTCTATTTCATTCCTCCTACGATCAGGGAATATATTTCTAACGGATCCGTTATATCAAGATCTTCCGTCTGTATTCCTCTCGAAATGACATTTATGGAAAGATCTTCACCCTCGATCTCTCCTTCTGTCATGTTTATGAATCTGACGCTGCTGAACACAGGCGTCGTAGTCTCTTCCGGCTTCAGCGCCTTCATCGTATTGTCCGCATCAGTATATGCATAGTAATATGTAGTGCTGTTATGATTTGACTGCTTCCTCATCAGCGTCCATCCCTCATTCGTCTCATAAGTGAACAGATCCTGAACGAGCGCTTCTGTGAGACTGCCGTCATCATTCACTGTCCTGACCTCGCTTCTCGGCACGCTCACTTCCATGAACACATATGCATCGTTGGCTCCGGTGTTAGTGATCTGAGGATCCTTGGGCACCTCTTTATCAGGAGTGATGTCCTTGCCTTTATCGGGATCCCACTGCGGTTCTTCCAGCTGTATGTCGATATTTCCGACTGTAAATGTATTTACCTTCTCTTCCTGATCTGTAAAAAATGCAAGTGTCGCACCTGCTGATGCAAGCGTCATCACTGCCAGCGCTGCCGCTGCACACTTTCTTAACTTTGACTTTCCGCTTTCTGTTCTTCCAATCACCATTTTTTCCTCCTTTTTGACTGTGTCCGGGTTTGTGACCCCGGGCACTTTCCGGGATCTGTACCCGGATTTTATGAATTTTTTACTATATCTGGATTATATATACATTTACATTTTCTGTCAATACATTTTCTGGAAAAAACTGTGTTTTTTAAGATAAGATAGTATCTGTCCATATCGCACCTGCGGCCGGACGTGCTCTTTGATCTTTTGCAAAAAAATAACTGCAGCCCTTTGCATAAAAGGCCGCAGCTCTGCAGAAATAAATCTTTTCGGAACTACTACTCAAGATAAAAAACCCCGTCCGGATCATAGACTTCCACATCTTCACTGATCTCGATGCCGTAATGGTCATAAATTTTACCCCCGGCATCCATATCGATCCAGCGATCCTCCAGGTCTTTTTCATTCATCATGCAATGCCCGACGCATGCCGGATCATTGAAGTAAAATACATATCCGTTTTTCTGATCATGGTAGCCGACGCATATGACCCAGTGCCCTTCAGTCAGATATGTATCTGCATCACCGGGATCTGTTGTATTGTATCTGTCTCCTTCTTCTGACGAAGGCCATGCCTGTATGCACATCAGCACAGGATGCCCTCGATCCAGTGCAGATATCAGATCGTCTATCGTCCTTTTTTCTTTCGCAGATATCTTCACTTCATTCTCTTCAAAATACTCTACTATATTTTCCGCAGGAGTCCCTGTCTCCTCGTTTGTCCCGAGTTCTTCTTCATATGTTGCCAGATTCAGGTCGCTGCTGTATGGATCGATCCAGTTCATCAGCATCTGCACACATGTCGCCCCGCAGGTATAGCCTCCATACTGACGCAGATCCGGGATATCGATAAAGACATCAGCTTCCTGCGTTTTTCCGGTATAAATGCTCTGATCCCGTTTACTGTCTTCCTTCGCCGTCCCGCATGACGACAGTGACAGGCATGCAGCCCCGGCATAGATGACTAACGTACACCTTAAAGCGATCTTCAATATTCCATATGACTTTATTCTATATGACTTTTTCATCAGCACACCTCCACAGCTTCTCGATCGATCTGTTTGCATCATACTATCCTATCATACACGAGATGATTTGTACATTTTTTCCCTGCTGCCTGACATATCCGATGATCCTCACCGTACCGGATGACACGGCTCACTAAATCTTGCAAATGTTCTGCGATCTGGTGTATAGTTAAAACAAGCAAATCCAAACAAAAATGATCGGAGAATTGTTATGAATCACGCATTTAAAAACGGACTGATTCTGGACGGGACCAGAGATATGAAAATACAGAAGGGCCTCTGCATCCTGGTGCATGACGGCATTATCGCTGATATCGTACCTGACACGGCTGAGCTCGATCTCAGTGATCATGATGTCATCGACCTTCACGGTCATTACATACTTCCCGGGCTGATCAACATGCACGTTCATCTTGCAGGGAATGGGAAACCTCAGAAAAAGCAGCGCGACAATGAGAAGCTGGTGAAAAAGATCATGAGCACCTCTCTCACCAGGGCGGTCGCATATAAAATGGTCGCAGGTTTTGCAAAGGACGAGCTTCTGAGCGGCGTCACGACTATCCGCACAGTCGGAGGACTCGCCGATTTCGATACACGTCTGCGCGACGAGATCGAATCGGGCACTAAGACCGGCCCCCGTATCCTCGCTGCCAATCAGGGGATATCCGTTCCCGGAGGGCACATGGCCGGATCCGTCGCCGTCGCTGCATCAGGCATTTCAGACGCGCTCAGACAGCTTGAAAAATCAAAGGAAGAAAAAGTCGATCTCATCAAACTGATGATCACCGGCGGAGTGCTGGACGCCCGGGAAAAAGGAGTTCCCGGTGAAATGAAGATGCCGCCTGAAATGATACGTGCGGTATGCAGTCAGGCACATGCCGACGGCTATCTTGTCGCCGCGCACGTCGAGTCTCCGGAAGGCGTGCGTGCCGCACTGGAAAACGGGGTAGACTCTATCGAACACGGCGCTAAGCTCGATGATGATATGATAAGGCTTTTCAAAGAACGCGGAGCATTCCTCTGTACTACGATCTCACCGGCACTGCCGTATGCTCTGTTCGACCGTTCTGTCAGCAATGCGAGCGAAGTCGAACAGTACAACGGCAACGTCGTTTTCGAAGGTATCATCGACTGCGCTAAGGCAGCTCTTGAAAATGATATCCCGCTCGTTCTCGGCAACGACGTCGGCTGTCCGTGGATCACGCAGTACGACTTCTGGCGCGAGCTTTACTACTTCCACAAATACGTCGGCGTTTCCAGCGCTTTCGCCTTGTATACCGCGACCAGCCGAAGCGCTGAGCTGGCCGGTATCGGAGATGTCACCGGCTCCATCGAAAAAGGAAAAGCCGCAGATATGATCGTCACCGCAGGAAACCCGCTTGAAGACCTGCGCGCTCTGCGTGATCTCGAGATGGTCGTCGCAAAAGGCAGCATCATCGATCATCCGAAAATCAGGAAAAGAAAACAGGTGGAAACAGAACTGGACAAGTTCCTGTAAACGTTCCCGTCACACCAGCTCTGCAGTCATGCCGTCTTCGAATGCCTCCTGCAGCCGCACATTCACGAAAGTGTTGAGCATGCGTTCGGCATCCTGCAGATCTTTGTATCTGATGTATGCTTTTATATAATTTCCCGTGTAGCCGGTTATAAGTTTCTTCTCTGCGTAGATTTCCTCCGCCAGCACTACCGCTTCGCTGCCGCTGTTTGCTGCAAAGAACTGCAGCGAGGCTTCCTTTCCTGCTTTATGGAGCGTCTCGCTTCGCCTGTTTTTAACCTGCGGCGCGACATGGCCCTTCATCTCCGCCGCTTTCGTGAACGGCCTCTTGGAGTACTTGAATATATGCGTTTTGCAGAAAGCACACTCCCGCACGAGGCTGCAGCTGTCCTCGAAGTCCTTCTCCTTTTCTCCCGGAAATCCAACGATTATATCTGTCGACAGTCCGTACAGCGGATCGAACGATCTCAGCACATCAACGATCTCCATGTACTCCGCACGGTCATACGGCCTGTTCATGTCACTGAGCACGCTGTCGCTGCCGCTCTGTGCGGAAAGATGCAGGTGGTGGCACAGCCTTCGGTATTTCAGCAGTCTTTTAACGTAATCCGCATTCACGACTGCGGGCTCCAGCGAGCTCAGTCTTATCCTGAAATCGCCCGGCATCTCGTCGAGCACTGCGATTATTTTCTCGACGCCGTAAAGCTGCTCATCATCCTGCCGGCCGGCATCCACACCGCTCCCGGCGCAAGCACGCGTGCCGCTTTCCATATCGTAAAGCGCAGTGTTTATGCCCGTCAGGACTATCTCCTTATACCCGGCATCCACGAGCTGCTTCGCCTCGCGCACGATATCGTCGAGCGGTCTGCTCCTCACTCTGCCGCGCGCATACGGTATGACGCAGTAGGTGCAGAAGCGGTTGCAGCCCTCCTGGATCTTGATATACGCCCGCGTCCTGTTCTCCGTGCTCGTGATCGTGCCCATATCATCGTAGGCGTCCAGTTCCTCGTATCCTCTGATATGTATCTGTCGCTGCCCCTCCTGCATGAATTCCTCGACATATTCAGTCAGACGGCTCTTTTCATTAGTGCCCGCCACTATGTCGACGCCCTCCACAGCCGCCACTTCTTCCGGCTTTATCTGCGCATAGCAGCCTGTCACCGCGACCACGCTGCCGGGATTGAGCTTCTTCATCTTTCTTATGTACTGCCTCGACTTCTTGTCGGCCACCGATGTGACCGTGCATGTATTTATGATATACACATCGGCGAACTCCCTCTCGTCCACGACCTGATAGCCCTTTTCTCTGAACTTTTCCGAGATCGCCTCTGTTTCGTACTGGTTAACCTTACATCCTAATGTGTGGAATGCAACTTTCATCGTCTGTCCTCCCGCTGATCGTATTACAGGTAATTATAGCACACCCGGGTCATTCATAAAACAGCGGAAGTCTTCATATTTTTAATTAAAACACACAGGAGGTCTTTAATGGAAAAGAAAAGAGGCATAGCTCTGGCGGCCGCCCTGACGATACTCTGCACGGCTCTGTCTGTCGCATTTTCACTGATCGCGGCCGATATCCCGGCCATAACCGGCAAGCCGTCATCAGATGCCGACAAACCCATCAGGTGGGTCGAATTCAATGTGCCTTACGATGTACTGAAAAAAGCCATGGATATCGATATCGAAACGTATGATGAACCCGTACACATGAACTGGACAGATATCCTGGCCTATCTGGGCGCCAGATACGGAGGAGATTTTACAAGATACAGAGCTGCCGACATGGACAGCTTCGTGTCCGATATAAAGAACGGACATTCCATTGCAGCGCTCACAAAAGACATGAAATATTTCGATTACTATCACAAGGCGTACAGCGCTGTGCTCGGAGGCATGCTGGGCGAATACCAGATAAAGATCCCTTCTGACAGCACATCGGCAGATCAGGGACAGTCCCCGGATCAGAGCGATCCCGCAGACAAGAGCCAGGCCTCGTCCCGGTCAGGACAGGATGCCGGGCGGGACGCCCGTGATATTTCCCAGTCTCAGGGCGGCACATGGAAAAAAGCATATGGACTCAAAGCCTTCTCGCCGATAGCAGACGGCTTCTGCTACTCCGATTTCGATGACTTCGGGGAAAACCGCAGCTACGGATACAGCAGGCGTCATCTCGGTCACGACATGATGACCGAGACAGGCACACCCGTCATCGCGGTAGAAAGCGGCACGGTCGAAGCTCTCGGCTGGAACCAGTACGGCGGCTGGCGGATCGGTATCAGAAGCTATGATAAACAGCGATACTACTATTATGCCCATCTGCGAAAAGACGACCCATATGCTGACGACCTTTACATCGGAGCGACCGTGACTGCGGGCGACGTCATCGGATTCACCGGACAGACCGGTTACAGCCTCAGAGAAAACACGAACAACATCGACACGCCGCATCTCCATTTTGGCATGCAGCTGATATTCGACGAAGACACAAAGGACAGCCCGACGCAGATATGGGTAGACCTTTACTCTATCACAAAGCTGCTTTCATCACACAGATGCACAGTGGTAAAAAACGAGGACACCGGCAGATACGAACGAAAATACCAGTTCATAGAAGAAAACTTCTACCTCAGGGAAAAAGAAGCGTCAGCAGATGTCTCAGATTCCGATGAGATCGAGCTGCCTGTGATGATGTATCATGCGATACTGAAAGAAAACAAAAATAACAACAAATACATAGTCTCACCGGATCTCTTCGAAAAAGACCTGAAATACATAAAAGAGAAAGGGTATACTCCGGTGTTCATGAAGGAAGTGATCGCATTCGCCGAAGGCAGCGGCACCCTGCCCGAACATCCGATCGTGATAACATTTGACGACGGATACTACAACAACTATTATTATGCCTACCCGCTCCTGAAAAAGTACAACATGAAGGCAGTCCTGTCAGTCGTCGGAAAAATGTCCGATGAATTTTCCGGGAACGTCGACCGCAACCCGGGCTATGCCCATGTGACATGGGACGACATCCTCGAGATGCACCTTTCCGGCTACTGGGAGATACAAAACCACTCCTACGACTGCCACACCTACGAAAAGCGGAACGGAGTCTCGCAGATGAAAGGCGAAAGCGACAGCTCCTACGACAGCTTCCTGCGCTCAGACATCATGGCACTGCAGGACAAGATCGCGTACGTCACCGGAGTCGCACCGACGACATTCACATATCCGTTCGGAGCTTTCAGCGAAAATACTGACGCTGAGCTTCGAAAAATGGGTTTCAAGGCGACGCTGAGCTGCACCGAGGGTGTCAGCACCATCAAAAAAGGAGATCCGTCATGCCTTTACAGGATCAAAAGACATCTCAGACCTCCCGACGTATCTCCGGAAGATTTTTTTGAATTCCTCGACTGACAGCTTGAATTTCCCGACCGGCCGGCAGCCTGCATTCTCTGGCATCAGCCTGCATGCCCGACCGGCAGTTCGACGATCTGTCAGCCTGATGACCTGACGACTGCCTGCTACACGATGCGGTTCAGCTCGCCGCCGTCGATAAAGCTCTGCAGGTTTTCTGCAAGCGTGTCGATTATCAGCTGTCTGGCTTCGATCGGGATGAATCCGATATGCGGCGTTATCACACAGTTTTCGAGACCCACAAGCGGATCATCCGGCGCAGGCGGCTCAGATGCGAGCACATCGAGCCCTGCTCCTGCAAGCTTTCCTGATCTAAGCGCTGCTGCGAGCGCATATTCATCGACAAGACCGCCTCTTGCCGTGTTGATCAGGATCGCGCCGTCTTTCATCTCCGAGATGAACCCGGCATCGACCATGCCTGCGTTTTCCTTAGTCAGAGGGCAGTTCAGCGACACCACATCAGATGCGATGGCTGCATCCCTGTCTCTGCTGTATATGTTGACCGTCATTCCCAGCGCACTAGCGATCTCGGCCACTCGCTTCCCGATCGCACCGTATCCGACGATGCCTATCGATTTTCCGGCAAGCAGCGTGAGCGGAGCCTTTATGAATGTGTAGTCCTCGGCTCTGTTCCATTCACCGTCAGCTACAGCATCGCTGTAGATCTGTATTTTGTTCGTTATGTAAAGGAGCAGCGCGATGGCATGCTGGGCTACTGCATCTGCCGCATAGCCGGAGACGTTCGTCACAGCTATGCCGAGCTCCTTCGCCGCATCGAGGTCGACATGATTATAGCCTGTCGCAGCGATGCCTATGTATTTCAGATCCGGACACGACTCCATGATCTCTCTCGTCATCACTGCACTGTCTGTGAATACGCCCTCGGCACCTTTTAGCCGTTCTGTTATCTGATCAGATACGGTCCTGTCATAGTATTCGAGATCTGCTGCCGACTGCAGTTTTTCCCAGGAAATATCCCCCGGATTTATTATCGCGCAGTCCAGAAAGACACACTTCATAACACACCTCCGTTTCATATATTTGTCGATTGTGGATCGACATCTAGGTATCCCCGCAGGGGGTTTCATCTGTTTGCCGACCGGATCCTAAAGCTCCAGTTCGTACATTATCATCGCTATCGCTGCGATCCCCGCGGTCTCAGTCCTCAGCGTCGTCTTGCCTAGCGACACCGAAAGGCCTCCGGCCCCGACCACAGCCTCAGCCTCCTCGTCCGAAAAGCCACCCTCAGGGCCGATCACGACAGCAATACTTACAGGCCTTCCTGAAGGCTTTGCATCATCAGAGCCATCACTATCAGAGCCGTTACCGCAGTCTTGTGAAACAGCTGCACGCAGCACATCCTTTATCGTCGTGCCTTCCTCATTTTCATAAGGAAGCAGCACCATATCGAACTCGCCGAACCGGCCGATCGCCCCGTCCATCTTCACGGCGTCATGCACCTCCGGGATCACTCCGCGTCTGCACTGCTTCACCGCTTCATCAGATATCTTCTGCCACCGCTGTATCTTCCTGCCGAAATTGCCTTTGTCAGTTACGACCGTCCGCTTCATGAATACCGGCACGATATCGCTGACGCCGAGCTCCACAGCTTTCTGCACGATCAGCTCCATCTTCCCCTGCTTCGGTATCCCCTGAAAAAGCGTTATCTTTGTTTCCGGCTCGGCTGTGAACTTCTGCTTGTCCAGTATCGCTGCTTCCGCACCGTCGCTGTCAAGGTGCACCAGCTCCGCCTGATACTCCCATTCCTGCGAGTCGGAGATCGCTATGCGGTCGCCCTCCGAAAGCCTCAGCACCTTTATCATATGATGCAGATCATTCCTGTCGTCTATGATTATCGTATTCTCTCCCACGTTTTCAGGCGGAACGAAAAATCTTCTCATCTGCTACCCTCTTGCGACGATCGCGCACCACTCGCCGTCTTCCGCGATCTCAACGATCTCAAAGCCCGCAGCCTTTACAGCCTCTGCGACCTTGTCTCTCTTTTCCACGAGTATTCCCGACGAAATGAATACACCGCCATCTGCGAGGTGCTCTTTTGCGCTTTCCGCGAGCATCATCACCAGATCAGCCATCAGGTTCGCCACGATGATGTCTGCTTTTACATCTATGCCCTTCACGAGATCGCCCTGCATGATCTTTACAGCGTCAGTCACTTCGTTGAGCGCAACGTTTTCTCCTGCGACCCTGACTGCATCCTCGTCGATCTCTATGCCTGTCACCTTTCTGCAGCCGAGAAGCGCCGCAGCGATCGACAGTATACCCGATCCGCAGCCGACGTCAAGCACAGTCCTGCCTGCCGGATCGTCTCCGAGATACTTTTCCATCAGTTTCAGGCAGAGCGACGTCGTCTCATGCGTCCCCGTGCCGAAAGCCATTCCCGGATCTATCTGCAGCACGATTTCACCGTCTGCCGCCTGATACTCTTCCCATGTAGGCTTCACAACGAGCTTTTCAGTTATCTTTGCGGGCTTGAAGTTTTCCTTCCACTTGTCCTTCCAGTCTTCATCATCCACCGGCACTGCCTCTGCGTAAAGTCTGCCGAAATCGACGTCCCAGCCGAACACTCCTTCGAGTTCCTTGCTCTTCAGCATCATCACTGCGATCTTGAGTTCCTGTATCTTCTCGCGGTTCTCCGGCGTATCTTCAAAGTACACGGATACTGTAGGCTCCTTTTCGAGATCCTGCCTGAGATCATCATTGATGTAATCCCAGTCGTATTCGTTCTTCTTGTCAAGGATGTCCTGGATGTCAGCCGGATCGTCGACACATATGCTGTCTATGCCTCTGGCCATGAACAGAGCTGTCAGCTGCTCCACACCCTGTCTGCTCGCGCGTACCCTGAATTCAATGTATTTCATAATTTATGTTCCTCCTAATTTATATGCATTTACGATTATACCAGAAAAGCCCGCGTCAGCCAACAGCCCGCGGGCTTTTACTTATCTGCTTTTCATTCTCTTATGCATCGTCCGTTCAGTATCAGTATTCGAATTTAAGGACTTCCTGCACGTATTCCACGTCAGACGGAGTATCCACGTATCTGAGACCGCGCTTCTGTCTGGTTTCACGGCCCTTGCCGGTGAGCAGTATCACAGTATTGCTGTCTGCGTCGCGCATCGCGCTCCTTATCGCCTCGCCCCTGTCTTCTATTATCCTGAAAGGGCACCCGTTCGCGCTGACATGGTCCGCGATCTGTCTGCAGATGTCCACGACCGGCTCCTCGCCTGCATCCTCTTCAGTCAGATACACCATGTCCGCATATTTCCCGGCTATATCACCTAGCTCCTGTCTCCTGTTCTGTGCCTTGCCTCCCGGGCATCCGAACACGATCGAGATCTTCTTTCCAGGAAACTCCTTCTTCACGGACCGGAACAGCGTCTCAAAGCTCATCTGGTTGTGAGCATAGTCTACTATCACGCTGTAGCCGCGTTTCCTGCTGATGAAAAACTCCATCCTGCCGCTGACTCTCGCTTTTTTCAGTCCGGTCTTTATGCATTCCACCGGTATGCCTAGACAGGATGTCATCGCGATCGCGGCAAGTGCATTGTCAACATTGAACAGTCCTCTCATCGAAAGTTCGAACCTTTCGTCAAAGCCCGGCGCTTTCACACTGAATGTGATGCCGCCGCTTTCACCTTTCGGACTTGTTATGTCATATACACAGTAATCATCCCCTGGCTCATGTCCGAAAGTAATGATCTTCGGCATATCGATGCCCTTTGCCTCATTGTCTGCGCGCACTTTTTCCGCCGCTGACATGATCTGCCCGATCTTGTCGGATCCTGAATTGATGCATACAGTCCTGCTCTGCGAGAAGAGGATGAGCTTCGATCTCAGATAGTCTTCAAGGCTGCTGTGCTCTATGCCGCTTATATGGTCGTTTCCTATGTTCAGGAAACACCCTATATCATAGACTATTCCTCTCGTCCTGTCATATTTCAGACCCTGACTCGACACCTCCATAGTAAGATATTCTATGCCGCTGTTCACGGCATTGTACATGTGCCTGTAGATCTCAAACGATTCAGGCGTAGTCAGATGTGATTCCTCATCGATCACCCCGTCATAATTGTTGATCCCTGATATCACTGCCGACTCATATCCCCCTGTATTCTTCATGTACTCATCGATGATGTATTTCACAAAGAATGCGGTACTCGACTTGCCTTTGGTTCCTGTGATGCCTATCATATGAAGTTTCTGCCATATGTTGTCGTAAAATATCCCTGCGATCTGAGCCATTGCTGCACGGATATCGCTTACGATGATATGCGGCACAGCGCCTGCCTCACCCTGATCGTAAGGCGTTTCCGATATGTATGCCACAGCGCCCGAGAGCACCGCGTCCTGAAGGTATTGGGGAGAGAAATGTGCTCCTTTGCATATAAACAGCGTATTCTTCCTTATATCCTTAGAGTCGAACGAAATATATTCTATTTCCTGCAGCATCTGCGCCTGGTCGGCACTGCACTCTTCAACAAGCCCGCAGCTCTGCAGATGCCTGTAATAACGTCCAAGTTCATATGTTTTTAATGTCACGGTTGATTTCCTCTTCTGTCTAATTGTGTCGAATAAACGTACATCATTATTATTTATTAAAACAGACTTAAAATCAATGTTTTTTTAAAGGTGCATCTTCCGGTTCCGGAAAAAATCTGTAATGGTACACGTCTCTGTACTTTCTGAACATGATGAATGTGAGCAGGAGTGTCGTCACCTCCGCAAATGTAAGCGTCAGGTATATGCCTGTCATACCGAACAGATTGCCGAGGAGCTCCACGCCTATGATAGTCATTATCAGGGCTCTCGACATTGATATCAGCGCCGACACGGGACCATTGCCGTATGCCGTGAAAAAGCCCGATGCGAATATATTGAAGCCGCAGAGCAGGAGCGCTATCGACAGGTATCTCGTTCCTGCCAGCGCTATATCGAACAGCTCGCTTCCCGGCCGTTCGAATATCATCACGATGTATTTTCCAAACACAAGACAGCA
>CAKQIZ010000042.1 GCA_934247125.1 uncultured Clostridia bacterium | reverse complement strand
GCTATGAGGTTCGTCGGCAACTACGCCCTACGTGAACTTACACCACAGACTGACGGCATGCCCGTCATACTAAAAAATCCCTCCATACGGTTTCCCGCATAGAGAGAATTTTCTTCTTCGATCATTATGTAAATCACGCTTCCCGGTCTGCCAGGCAGTATCCTGCCCGACACACCGATCCGTCAGATCAGGCGGATCCGGCATTTCACCGATATGACTTTACTTTGACAGCCCCGTCATAAAATACCGGCTGCTGACGACTGCCACTATCTGCGGCTTTTACTTAGATTTCTTCGAGATCTACGCTGCAGTTGTGATGTACTTTCTGCACGTCATCGTTATCTTCAAGCGTATCGATCATCTTTTTGAGAGCCTTCAGATCTTTCTCGTCTGTAGGCGCGGCTTCCATCGAAGGTACGAACTCAACATCAGAATCAACTATCTCGTATCCTGCGTCTACCAGTGCTCCGTGAACATCTGTGTAGCTTTCAGGTGAAGTCTGGATCTCAAAGCTGTCATCATGAGTGATCATGTCGTCTGCTCCTGCTTCGAGAGCTACTTCCATCAGTGCATCTTCA
This sequence comes from uncultured Clostridia bacterium, assembly GCA_934247125.1. Taxonomy (GTDB): domain Bacteria; phylum Bacillota; class Clostridia; order Peptostreptococcales; family Anaerovoracaceae; genus Lentihominibacter. The sequence continues at coordinate 16,639 of CAKQIZ010000042.1, read as the reverse complement.
TCGATATCATCAGTCTTTTCGATGATGATCACTCCCTTTCTCGAGAACATATATGAAACGCATCCGGGTGTTCCCAAGTTGCCTCCATTCTTATCGAAAGTCGATCTTACAGCTGCTGTAGTTCTGTTTCTGTTGTCAGTAAGAGTTTCTACGATGACAGCAACTCCGCCTACACCATATCCCTCAAAGCTGAGTTCTTCATAAGTCTCGCCCTCAAGCTCGCCTGTTCCCTTCTTGATAGCTCGCTTGATGTTGTCATTAGGCATTCCTATGCCCTTTGCTTTTTCTATTGCAACCCTCAGAGTAGCGTTGTAGTCAGGGTCTCCACCTGCCTTTGCTGCTACTATGATGGCTCTTGCGTATTTTGTGAACATAGCTGCACGCTTAGAATCCTGTGCTGCTTTTCTGCCTGCTATTGTTCCGTGTCTTCCCATGGAGACACCTCCTAACCTTAATTTTTTTCAATACAGTTAAAATTATACACCCTGGTCTGCATAAATTCAAGGTGAATATGGAAAGGACCCGGCCTGCAAATGGAACCGAAAATGGAAAGCTCTAGCTTGCGTGCTCTTCCGAATCAGCGGTTCCTGTCCCCTGATCCTGCACCTCTGCAGCTCCAAGTGAAACTATATCAGGCCGTGATCCCACTGTGTCTGCATCGCCTGCGCCATCTGCAGCTGCTGTGTTCTCACTGCCACCGCTTCCCGCACTGCCGGCACCGGCGGCCTGCGCACTGTCTGCGATATCAGCGCTTCCCGCGCCTGCAGTTTCACCGGCAGCCTCCCTTGCCTCCGATTCTTTCTTCTCGAGATTCTTGTGAGCTGTCGCCATCATCAGTTTTATCCTGTTGAGCTGGTTGACATCAGATGCGCCCGGATCGTAGTCGATCGCCGCGATGTTTGCCATCGGATTCCTCTTTCTGAGAGCCTTCATCATGCCTTTGCCCGTAACGTGGTTAGGCAGACATGCGAACGGCTGCATGCAGATTATGTTCTCCACGCCCTCGTCGATCAGATCAACCATTTCGCCTGTGAGCAGCCAGCCTTCGCCGCACTGGTTGCCGAGCGAGATGATCTCCGTAGCCTTCTTCGCGATATCCTTTATGAACATCGGCTGATGGAAACGCCTGCTTTCCTCGAGAGCCTTCCTCATCGGCTTTCTGAAGAACTCCAGCACATCTATCGCGATCCTGTTGCCCATCATCGTCCCGTATGAACCCGACAGGTTGCGGTAGTTGAACTCCTTGCTGTACATGCCGTACATGAAGAAGTCTATCATATCTAGTACGACAGCCTCGCCGCCTTCCTTCTCTATGATATCGACAACGTCATTGTTCGCATTAGGATGATATTTTACCAGGATCTCTCCCACCACGCCGACCTTCGGCTTCTTTATATCCAGCAGAGGCAGCTCGTCAAAAGCTTTCACGATATCTGCTATGATATGCCTGAATTTCACGAGGCTGCCGTTCGCCACATTCTCGTTCGCGATCCTCGACCACTTTTCAAAAAGAGCATTCGCCGAACCCGGCACTTTTTCATACGGTCTCGTCGCATAGAGCACGCGCATGAAAAGATCGCCGTAGACCAGCGCCATCACACCGCGCTTTACGAATTTCATCGAGATCTTGAAACCGGGATTCGATTCCAGTCCCGCCATGTTTACCGAGATGACAGGTATCTGCTCCATGTTGAGATCCTTCAGAGCCTTTCGCAAAAGCGCAACGTAGTTGCTGGCTCTGCAGCCCCCGCCCGTCTGGCTCATGAAGATACCGACCTTGTCAAGATCCACTTCGCCTGACTTCAGGTACGAGATTATCTGTCCAAGCGTCACTATAGTAGGATAGCACGCATCGTTGTTTATGTATTTCAGACCCTCATCCACTGCGTTCTTGTCTACAGTCGGGAGCCTCTTTACCTTATATCCCGCACTGCCGATAGCCGCCTCGAGGAACTGGAAATGTATCGGGGACATCTCCGGTATCAGGATCGTGTAGTCTTTTCTCATTTTCTTCGTAAAGTACACTCTCTTGTACGAACTCCTGTCCTCCACATGCTTCACACCGTTTTTGTCTCTCTCGTCCATAGCAGCCTTGAGTGACCTGATCCTGATCTTTGCAGCACCCATGTTTGTGCCCTCGTCGATCTTGAGCACCGTGTAAAGCTTGTTGTTTTTCTTCGTTATCTCTTCGACTTCATCTGTCGTCACCGCATCCAGACCGCAGCCGAATGAATTGAGCTGGACGATCTCCACATCGTCGGTAGTGCCGACGAATGTCGCTGCCTTGTAAAGTCTCGAGTGGTACATCCACTGATCGAGCACTCTGATCGGACGCTCCAGCTTGCCCAGGTGTGCGACCGAGTCTTCCGTCAGCACGACCATATCGAACGAGCTTATTATCTTGTCTATGCCGTGGTTGATCTCCGGATCCAGATGGTATGGTCTGCCGGCCAGCACAACCGCCTTTTTCTTGTGATCACGCGCATATTTGAGCGAGTATTCTCCCGCTTTCTTGATGTCGTCCTTGACGCGCTTGTCTTCAGCTCTCGCCATCTTTACAGCGTCTTCGAGCTCCAGCCTGCTCACGCCTGTACGCCTGAGCACCTTGTAAAGCTCTCTCACGAGGTTCTCGTCGTTGTCATAAGGCAGGAACGGATGCGTGAACGTCACGCCGTTATCCTCGAATATATCGTCCATGTTTCCGGCGATGACTTCCGGATATGTCGCAACGATCGGGCAGTTGTAGTGGTTCGGCGCCGTCTCGTCCTCCACTCTCTCGTAGTTGATGCTCGGATAGAAGATCCATTTCGCGCCGTGCTCCACCAGCCACTTGATGTGCCCGTGCACCATCTTTGCAGGATAGCACGCCGTATCCGACGAGATAGTCTCCATACCTCTCTCGTACATCTCCTTGCTGGACGCCGGCGAAAGCATCACGCTGAAGCCCAGTCTGGTGAACAGCACGAACCAGAATGGATAGTTCTCGTACATGTTGAGGACTCTAGGTATGCCTACCACGCCTCTCTTCGACTCCTCGACCGTAAGCGGCTTGTACCTGAACAGTCTACTGAGCTTGTATTCGAACAGGTTAGGCAGCTTGTTGGCTTCCTCCGGAGTCTTTCCCTCTCCTCGCTCGCATCTGTTTCCTGTAAAGAATCTGGTTCCGTCGTTGAACTTGTTTATCGTCATGAGGCAGTTGTTTTCACAGCCCTTGCATCTGACATGGCTCGTCGTCACGTGGAAAGTGGCGATGTCATCAGGCGTTATTACTGATGAAACAGTATCCTCGACGTAATTTTCCTTTGCGATCAGCGCCGCTCCGTAAGCCCCCATCAGACCCGCGATATCAGGTCTTACGATGTTCTTTCCGAGTATGTTCTCTATCGCGCGCAGCACAGCGTCATTGAGGAACGTTCCGCCCTGCACGACGATCCTGTTTCCGGCCTCTTCAGGGTTCCTGAGCTTTATCACCTTGTAGAGCGCGTTCTTTATTACTGAATATGAAAGGCCTGCAGATATGTCGCCGATCGTGGCGCCTTCTTTCTGTGCCTGCTTTACCTTCGAGTTCATGAATACAGTGCACCTCGTTCCGAGGTCTACCGGAGCCTTTGCAAAGAGAGCCTCATTTGCAAAGGACTGCACATCCATGTTCACGGATTTTGCATACGTCTCGATGAACGATCCGCAGCCTGACGAACATGCCTCGTTCAGCATGATGTTATAGATCGCGCCGTCCTTGATACGCATGCACTTCATGTCCTGTCCGCCGATATCCAGGATGAAATCGACGCCCGGCAGGAATTCCTCAGCAGCCTTGTAGTGCGCCATCGTCTCGATCTCGCCCAGATCCGCCTTGAACGCAGCCTTTATGAGACCCTCGCCGTATCCTGTAGCCGTCACGTTAGCTATGTACGCCTTGGAAGGCAGCAGCGAGTAAAGCTCCTTGAACATGTTCATCGTAGCTTCCAGCGGCTTTCCTTCATTGCCTCTGTAATATGAATACAGCAGATTTTTATCATCATCTATCAGCGCAGCCTTCGTCGTCGTGGAGCCGGCATCTATTCCAAGGAAAACTCTGCCCTTTGCTTTCCTTATATCTTTTCTCTTTATCCTGTCCTTCAGGTGTCTTTCATGAAATCTCCTGTAGTCTTCCGCATCTGCAAACAGCGGTTCGACGTGCTTCGTATCGGAAAGCGCACTCGGATCTGCATGCTCGATCCTGTCTATGATGTCCCTGAATCCCATTTCCTCATACTTGGCCGAGTTCAGTGCTGCGCCGATTGCAACGAAAAACTTGGAGTCCTCCGGGAATATCACATCTTCGTCGCTGAGCTCCAGCGTGTCGATGAATCTTTTTCTGAGCTCCGAAAGGAATGACAGCGGTCCTCCCAGGAACGCCACCTTGCCCTTTATCGTATGCCCGCATGCCAGCCCGCTGATGGTCTGATTGACCACCGCCTGGAATATCGAAGCCGACAGATCCTCTATCGGCGCACCTTCGTTGATCAGCGGCTGTATGTCTGTCTTCGCAAATACTCCGCACCTTGCGGCGATCGGATATATCATGGTGTGCTTCTTGGCTGCCTCGTTGAGCCCTGAAGCATCAGTATTGAGCAGCGCCGCCATCTGATCGATAAAAGCTCCGGTACCGCCTGCGCATGTACCGTTCATCCTCTGCTCTACCGTCTGTCCGTAAAATGTTATCTTCGCGTCTTCGCCTCCGAGCTCTATCGCAACATCAGTCTGCGGTATCAGCGCCTCGACAGCTGCACTGCACGTCACGACCTCCTGCTCGAACGGTATCTTGAGTATGTTCGACAGAGACAGTCCTCCGGAACCTGTGATCACCGTCCTGAGTTTTATGTCTCCGACTGTTTCATACATCTCTCTCAGCATGTCGACAACTGTCTTGAAAACATTCGACATATGTCGTTCATATCTGCTGTATGTGACCTTGTCATTCTCATCCAGCAGCACAAGTTTGACTGTTGTCGAACCGACATCTATTCCTAATCTCATATTATGTCCTTCCTTTTTACCAAATATATATATGTAAAAAAATTAAATTTTCAACAATTATCCATTTATGATATAATATTTTTATGAAAAGTTCAATCAAAAAAAATACATTTAAAGCCATATACCGTTTACTGGATAAGGTTTCTCCAGTTAATGGAGACTGCGGCCTTTTATGCGGCAGTATCTGCTGTACATATGAATACGAAAACGCTGATGACGTCAATATCTATGATGCAGCGTGCACAGCACCGGATCGCTGCGATGACACAGGCAACACCGGTGACAGATATCAGGAAACACCCGATACCGGATGCTGCTCTAAAGCCAGCGGCGACGATGATTTTTCTCTCGGTATCTATCTCCTTCCCGGTGAAGAAAAACTATTTTCTGGTGAGGAGGAGTGGCTCGGCTGGAGCTGGGCATATGCTGAAGATTACGAGTTTCCCGACAGCTGGCACGGAAAGGTATACTTCCTGCGGTGCCTCAACGCCCCTCACTGTGACCGTGCCATGCGTCCTCTGCAGTGCAGGACGTTCCCTCTGGCTCCTCATCTTGATGAAGACGGCAAGCTTTGCATGATATACCAGAACGGACCGGTCCCTTATACCTGCCCGCTGGTTTCCGACAGAATAAAGCTGAACGACGACTTCGTGAAAGCCACCTACACAGTATGGAAGCGGCTGATCGAAGATCCGCTGATCTTCGATCTGGTCGAGATGGACTCCAATCACAGGATCGAAGACGGTGAGATGATCGAGATCATTTACCCGATAACCTGATATCATCGGACGTTCACCGCATCTGCTCTGAGTATGCCGTGATATCCGATCCCGGAGCAGTTTTCCGGCAGCCGCACGCCTGCAAATTTAAAAATAATACCAATAACACGGCTTTTCCTGTGCTATTGGTATTTTTATTTTGAAAATACCGGATCGACGCTACATCATATCCTTTATTATATCCAGTCTTCTTATGTCCTTTCTGTAAACGTATCTGAGCGCTGCCGCAAAGTATACGACGCCTATCAGCTCTGCCAGCGGGAACGAATACCATACCAGGTCGAGACCTGCCATAGATGCGAATATCCATGCCAGCGGAAGTATACCGATGAGCTGTCTGAGCAGCGCGCCCCACAGACTGAGGAAACCGTGTCCTATAGCCTGGAATATAGATGAAGTCATGATACCGAACGCTGCAGGCAGGAAGCAGAGGCTGATAGTCTTCAATGCAGGCACTCCTATATCATACATAGCCTGATTTCCTGTCGAGTTGAATATCGCAAGCAGCTGATGAGGTATAGTCTGGAACAGTATCAGACCTATACCCATTATCACGAGAGCTGTTACAACGCCCTTTCTATATGCTTCCATGAGCCGTTTTCTGTTCCTGGCACCGTAATTATAGCCCATCACAGGCAGCACGCCCTGGTTCAATCCGAATACAGGCATGAATATGAATGACTGCAGTCTTCCATAGACACCCATTACCGCTACCGCCGTCTCTGTCAGATTTCCGAGTATCAGATTCATCCCAAACTGCATCACAGATGCGATCGACTGCATCAGCATCGCCGGCGCTCCTACAGCATAGATATCCCTGAGTATCCTGCCCTGGACCTTCCATCCGCGCAGCCTGACATTCACAGCGTGCTCCTTTGCAAAAAGGAAATACTGCCCGAGACACATCGAAACGAACTGTCCCATGATAGTTGCAACGGCTGCACCGGTCACTCCCATTTCAGGGAATGGACCTATGCCGAATATCAGCATCGGATCCAGGATGATATTTGTCACTGCACCGCATATGCTGCAGATCATAGGTATTTTCATGTTTCCTGTAGACTGCAGGATCTTCTCTGACGTGATCTGTATTATGGAAAACAGCGAACCTACAGTTATTATGAACATGTATTTCTCGCCGTTTTCAACGATGTACGGCGTATCCGACATCATATGCATCATCGGTCCCGACAGGAATACCCCTATCAGCGCAAAGAACATCCAGTTAAAGAACGAGAGTCTGTATCCGTGGCTTGCCGCCAGATCTGCCTCCTCATAGCGCTGCGCACCCAGTCTTCTTGCTATCAGCGAATTTATCCCGACACCTGTACCTACAGCCACCGATATTATCAGCATCTGCACCGGGAATATGTATGTTACCGCTGCCAGAGCCTGCTCGCTTATCATCGAAACGAAAAAACTGTCTACTACGTTATAAAATGCCTGTATGAACATAGACAATATCGCAGGCCATGACATGTGGAAGATGAGCCTCCCGACAGGCATTTCACCCATCTTGTTCGTATTGTCCAGATTGTTCATGTTGTCATTGCTTTCCATTTTAAATTCCTCGTATCCATTTTCTTATTGATTTATACTTATTTTCTCGTAACCACAAAAATTTGCCTAAAGTACATTAGGCAAATTTCAAACTTGGTATCCATGTTATATCCTACCATTCTATGGCACAAAAATCAAGAGCTACCGGCAAGAAAAATCCGACATACGCACAGCATCCGCTATGCCTCTGCGCCGTTTTGGACGTCGTCAGTCCTTTGACTTGTAGAAAAGCATACAGTGACAGTATCCTTCAAAATCCGGATCTGCGATCTGTTCCCGGAACTCCTTGCAGATGCACTTGTTCTCCGGGATCATCTCCATACGGCACGGACAGTATCCGTTTTTCTGTCTGAGGCCTTCTCTGATCATGTTCACTATTTCTTTGTTTTCATTTTCTCTTACAGCCATGTCATATCCCTCCGGTCCTTCATCTTTTATCTGCTGCGGCTCCGGTGCAGGTCTCTGTCTATGCTTCTGCTTTCCAGAGACCGTGCAGGTTGCAGTATTCGTAAACTGCAATGAGCTTGTCATCGTTCAGCGTAAAAACAGCCTCAGGCTTTGCGTCCGGTTTCAGATATTTTATCTGGCTGCCCTTTTCAGTCTCAAGACATACCCACTGGATAAAATGCTTTTCAAGCATAGGATGCTCCACTGAACCCACAGCGACCTTTACTGTATCCCCGTTCTGCTCAACTACCGGCACGTGCTTTTCATGCGCAGCGTCAGTAGTATTTGCCGTGAGCTCCGTCATCTTCTGTCCGCAGCACATCACAGGAACACCCTTGTCCTCTACGAAAGTAACTATATTTCCACAATGTTCACACTTATAAAATTTCATCTTTCATTCCTCCTTGCATTTATATTTCAGTTCCGGTTTTTAATCTTTACCTTTTAAGTACATTATACATGGAAAACGATATTATGCAAGTATTTTTTCAAAAACTGCAGATGTTTATCTGTGTTTTTTATGATCTGCGGAAAAAATCCGCGATCCTGCCGAAAAATCCTGAATGTGTCTTCTGCGGCGCCGGTGCCTTACACATATCATGAAGCGTTTTATCCATGAACTCCTGCTGGCTGTCAAGCGCAAGGATCTCACCTTCGCATTTTCTTATATATGATCCGTCCGGCTGCATCAGGCTCGCCTTGGCCTTGTCTCTGAGCTGCACATTCAATATATACATGAGCTGCTGTTTGATATCTTCATCATGTACAGGCCCTGCGATCTCGACACGTCTGCTGAGGTTTCTCGTCATCAGATCCGCAGAAGATATATAGAGTTTCGCAGAATTTCCTTTGCCGAAACAGTAAATGCGCGCATGCTCCAGATATCTGCCGACGATGCTCGTGACTGTAACATTCTCGGTCTCACCCGCGATGCCGGCTCTGATACAGCATATGCCGCGTACTATCAGCTGTATGTCGACTCCTGCTCTCGAAGCTTCTGCCAGCTTGTCAATGATACCCCTGTCGGTCACGGAATTGATCTTCATACAGATATATCCTTCACTGCCCTTGCTGATCTCACCATCTATCATCTCCATCAGCGCGGATTTTATACCTGCCGGCGCTACAAGCAGCTCGCTGTACTGCCCGTCGAGGTTTTCCGTGAGCATGTTTCTGAAAAACGCAGTCCCGTCCAGCCCGATATCCTCATTTGCCGTCATTATGCTCAGATCAGTATACATGGCGTTTGTCTTTTCATTGTAGTTGCCTGTGCCGATCTGCGTGATATAGCTGTATTTTCCTTTCTTGTACGAAGTTATCAGACATATCTTGCTGTGGCACTTGAAGTTTTCCATTCCGTATATAACCTTGCATCCGGCTTCCTCAAGCATCTTCGACCAGCCTATGTTGTTTTCCTCGTCGAATCGTGCACGCAGTTCCATCAGTACAAGCACATCTTTGCCGTTTTCTGCAGCGCGGCACAGAGCACGCACTATCCTGGATGATGATGCGAGCCTGTATATCGTTATTTTCACTGAAAGCACGTCTTCATCCTCGGCCGCTTCATTGAGCAGTTTGAGAAAAGGTTCCACTGAATCGAACGGGAAGAACAGCAGTCTGTCCTTCTGCCTGATCTGTTCCGTCATCGGAACATCCCGGCTGAGATCCTCAGGCCATCTGGGTTCATAAGGCATGTACAGCAGCCGTCCTTTTACTTCCGTCTGCAGTCCATCCAGCATTTCAAACACAAATTTCATGTTCAGCGGGGTCCTGTCTATATATACCTGATGCTTATGCACGCCTGTCATCTTCATCAGCTCTTTTCTAAATTCGTCGGAGACATCCCGGTCTATCTCCAGGCGCACGATCGCAAGAGTCGCACGCTTTCGAAGCCTTTTCTCCACATAGTTCCTGAAGTCGGTCTCGCTGTCCTCGAACTTTTCCGAATCAAAGCTGACGTCCGCATTTCTCGTCACGGAAAACACGCATGCTTCTTCCTGTCTGAATTTGCCGTAAAGCTCAGGCGCACGATGCAGCAGTATGTTTTCTGTCCTTATGAATCTGCCTGATCCACTGAGTATCAGCACCTTTGGCAAATGCTCAGGTACCGGTATGAACGCCATTGATCTCCTGTCATTTTTATCCCTCACCGAAGAAGCAACATAAAGTCTCTTATTCTGAAAATTCGGCTTCGGATGTCTGCTGTCCACGATCTGCGGCGCCAGTACAGGCAGCATCTCCGTGTAGAAAAACTTCTCGACATAATACTTTTCAGGAGGAGTGAGTTCGTCATACTGCACATCCTTTATGCCTTCCTTTTCAAGATCCATGCATACTGCTCTGTAGATCCGTCTTTTTCGCTCCACAAGCCCCGGTATCACTCTGTATATGCTGTCCAGCTGTTCTTCCGGCGACATCCCCGACTTGTTGTCCGTATGATCGGGGTTCATCGAAGCTATGTCAAACAGGCTGCCGACACGAACCATGAAAAATTCATCGAGATTCGTCGAGAATATCGATACGAACTTGAGCCTTTCAAGCAGCGGCACCTTTGCATCCGCCGCCTCCTCAAGCACTCTTCTGTTGAACCTCAGCCAGCTCATCTCCCTGTTCTGCGTGTAACTATACTTCTTCTTTACCCCAGTATTTTCTGACATAAATAGCCCTCCCTTACTCCATAGCTGCTGACGATCATCTTCTTTGCCGACGTATGGTCGGCTATGCTCTGCAGGATCATGTATCCCGGTATTATAGTATGGATCCTCTCCGGATCCACTCTGAGTATAGCATCTGCCGCAGCACGCCTGTCTCCGGTAAGAAGCTCCCCGGTTTTTAAAAGAACCTTTGCCGACATAGTATTCGATGATGCCGGTACCAGTCCCAGATATCTGGCAAATTTCAATACAGATCTCGCCGTGCCGCCCGTGCATATAAGCTTCGTATAAGGCCCCGGCGCCTCCAGCGGACGTCTTGCGAACTCATCTCTGATCGCCTGGCTGATCCGCTCCTTTGACGTCCTGCCAGGCAGTATATGTTTGACGCAGTCTTTGTACAGCTTCAGCGATCCCATACGGTAGCTTCGCGGTTCGCGCACATTCCCGTCACTGAAAAATGCGATCTCCGTGCTGGCGCCTCCTATATCAGTGAATACACCGTCAGATATATCCAGCTCCCGCATCACACCTTTATATCCGAGTATCGCTTCCTGCTCGCCCGTTATTATATCTATATCGAATCCTGTAGCTGCCGTTATCCTTGCTGAAGCCTCATCGCTGTTCACGATGTTTCTGAGTGATGCCGTCGCAAAAACATATATCCTGTCAGTTATTCCCAGCAGGTGCAGCGTGTTCCTGAATTCAAGCAGCGTATCACAGGCACGCTCTATCCCTTCGTCGCTGATGCACCCGTTCTCCACATAGCCCGCAAGACCTGCCATCTTCTTATTCTTGAACAGTATCCTGAATGCGCCATTCTTTACCCTGTATACTGTCAGTCTGACAGAGTTCGAGCCTATATCTATCACTGAATACTTCACTGCATTCCCTCCCGTTATATCTGACTTTACTCTAAAATGCGCAAGAATACGCAAATTTTTGCTATATGTAAATTATATCAGATATTCTATATATTAGATGTTAAATATATTTAATATTGCATATATTTATGATTTAACAATTTCTTCAGGAAAACTGCGGGCAGCGCCTGCAGGTGTTTTATCCATTTCGCAAAAAAAAAACGGCTCAGATTTCAAACCGTGACACGATAAGCTCCATCTGACCGTTTTTATGTTCTCTTTATTCTGTGCCGGATGCGTTGCGCATCCTGTGCTTCCTGTGCTTACTGCATTTCCGGCTTTTTTCCGCTATTTTTCAGGCACTCCCATACCGTAGTCTCTGACCTGCTCGACCATGTGACCGATGTTTCCTTCTCCTGCGAATCTCTCGAGGTCGAAGAGATCCTCCCCCGCATCTACCCAGCAGAGCGGATGCTTCTCGCTGACAAGCTCCACGTCGCCTGTTAACACTCCCGCATACACCTCGACGATGCAGTTCTGATTGTAGTACGTGAAGTCCATCATGTGCGAAAGAGTGACGTCGCTGCGGCTGATCCCTGTCTCCTCGAAAAGCTCTCTGTACGCCGCGTCGAAATGGTCCTCACCCGGTTCGATCTTGCCGCCTACCAGGTTCAGCTTCCCTTCGTACGGATCCCTGAGCCTTTTGCAAAACAGCAGTCTGCTTTTATCCGGGCTGTAGATCATTATGCAGTTGTATCCCTGCATCTGTACGGCTGCAGCCTGATCTTCGCGGAGCTGCCTGTCGATCTCTTCGGTACAGTTGGAACAGAATCTGTATCTCATTATTATTCCTCGTCTGCTTTCTTCGATGTGCCCAGGCACTTTTTAGCCACTGCATACCCCAGCGTCATATCTATCGCATAACACACGAGATATACGCCTGTGACGAACTTAGCATGTTTTTTAAAGTTCCAGTCCTTGAAAAAGTTTTTCATAATGATCTCCTCCTCATTATCATATTTATCATGAAAATGTCACAAGTTCCGGCTCCGGTCTTTCGGCCGGCTCTATCGACACCAGCTTTAATATCGGTCCCATGTCGAATCCGTACATTTCGTGGATCCCGCAGTCAAAGCTGACTTTGACGTGTATCCAGTCTCCGTGTCCGAATCTTTTCCCCGTATCATCGTCGAAATAGCATATGAATCCGAGGAACTGTATATCGTCTGCGCAGCACGTCATGATATGTCTTCCAGGTATGAAATAGTTCGCATTTTCTTCTCCGCTCGCGCAGTACTTTGCGGTGAATTCTATCTCTTTGCCCATATATCTGTCAGGGTGGTCTATCGCATCGAGATACCACAGCCCGTAGTCCATATCTTCGATCTTTATATTATGGCCGCTGTAGTCGAACGGCATCATATCTGCCTCATCAGCGAACATCGTGCCGTCTTTCTTCTCAAATGCCACCTGAACCTGCGGATTGAGCATCTTTATCGCTCTTCTGAACTTCATCCTGTCGGTGTTGTCATCACATCTGTTGAAAATGACAAGGTTCGACGCCTTGAGCGGTTCCATGAACATCTTCCTCATGTTCGTCATGTACATTTCTGCAGTCTCGGCGTTGACAGCCGAGTACACTCCGCCCGCGAACCAGTCTTCCGGGATGTTGTCATTGAAAAGCTGCTCCAGCTCCCACATGCCGTTGTACTCGATCAGTATCTGTGCCGGTCTGTACTTGTCTTCTATGCCTTTCCAGAATTCTTCTGTAAGGTCTTCAGGATCCTGCACTTTTACGAGAGTCATAGAGTATTTATTCAGGAATTCATCGCTGAGAGAAACTTCGCCTTCCTCGCACTGGATCACTACAGAATCGCCGGGATCCAGAAATCCCTCTTCACCTGCGACTTCCTGTATCAGTGTGGTCTTGCCGCTTTCCAGCAGCCCTGTGAATATATAAACCGGTGTTTCCATCGCAAATGTCCTTTCTCTAGCTGATCACGAAAACACGTTTCAGTGCTTCTTCGTCAAGCTCCGTACCTATAACGCATACTCTTCCTATATAGTCAGGCTGGCATTCTCTGATTTCGAGTTCTTCAGGGACCATATCGAACTCCATCCAAGTACCGTCATCGCTCTCCACGATGCCTTTGGCTCTGAGGACTGTGCCGAAGTTCTTTGTGACTCCCATAAGGCTGAGCGTGTCTTCAAGCTCTGCTCTGCTGAATTTGTGGACCGTCTCGATTCCCCAGCTCGTGAAGATCTCGTCTGCGTGGTGGTCGTGATGATGATCATGTCCGCAGCCGCATCCGCATTCATCTCCGTGATCGTGATGATGGTGGTGATGGTGATGATGTTCTTCGTGATGATGGTGTTCGTCATGCTCATGATCGTGACCACAGCAGCACTCGTCATCGTGATCGTGATGGTGGTCATGCTCATCGTGGTCGTGCTCATAGTGATGATGGTCGTGTCCGCAGCAGCACTCATCATCATGGTCGTGGTGATGTTCATGTCCGTCATGCTCATGATGGTGATCGTGCTCATGGTGATGATGGTCACCATGCTGTTCATGCTCCAGCTCGTGCAGCACCTTTTCGAGTGCATGACTGTGCGAAAGTGCAGCATTTATCATGTCTCCCGACAGATCATCCCACGGAGTCGTGATGATAGCCGCATCGTGGTTCTTCTCTCTGAGAAGCTCGACACACTCTGCAAGAGCCCTTTCATCCATGTCCTGCGTACGGCTGATGACGATGACACCGGCGTGCTCCAGCTGATCATTGTAGAATTCTCCGAAATTCTTCATGTACATCTTCGCTTTCTTGCCGTCTGCAACGGTTATCAGACTCTCTATCTCAACTCCCGCCTCATCCTGCATGTCGATCACCGCCTTCGCAACATCGGACAGCTTGCCGACGCCTGAAGGCTCTATGATGATGCGGTCAGGATGGAACTCATCGCTCACCTGCTTCAGCGATCTGGCAAAATCGCCGACGAGCGTGCAGCATATGCATCCCGAGTTCATTTCCGTTACCTCGATGCCAGAGTTCTGCATGAAGCGGCTGTCTATACCGATCTCACCGAATTCATTTTCGATGAGCACTGTCTTTTCATCTTTATATGCCTTTGAAATAAGTTCTTTTATGAATGTCGTCTTTCCGGCTCCGAGAAATCCGGATATTATATCAACTTTTGCCATGGTCTTCTCCTTGTTCTGTAAAATTTCCGGCCTTCGTGCTGCTGCGCGCTTTGCATAAGGCACAGCTCAGCATCCGGTCACCGTTATTATACCAAATAATATATCATTTTAAAATAGCGAGATGGTGTCTGTATCATGAAAGTTATTTTCGACAAACCATCTTTTTTATTATGCAAAACGCTAAAGCAGCCGTGTTATGCGGCTGCTCTGCTGCTCATTCCGCAAAGCTGCTCGAATTCTTCGAGTTTCTGCTTTGCCTCAGGGCTGATGTTTTTCGGCACTTCTATCTGAACTGTCACGTAATGCGAGCCGTATTCCGACTTGCTGTTCATCGAGACTATGCCTTTGTTTTTTATTCGAAGCTTAGTTCCGGACTGTGTTCCCGGCGCGATCCTGCACATCACTTTGCCCTGCAGCGTCTGTACCGGCACTTTGCCGCCGAGTACCGCCGTACTGAACGGTACTGTGATGCTGCTGTAGACGTCCATGCCCTTTCGCTCGAATCCCGGTTTGCTGCCGACATTGACTCTGAGGAGAAGGTCTCCGTTTTTACCGCCATTTAACCCAGGCGTTCCGCGCCCCTTGAGCCTGATGCTCTTGCCGGTGTCGATACCTGCCGGTATGTGTACTTTTATCGATGTTTTCTTGCCGCTCGCCGGATCAGTGATGTTTATCATCCTGTCACCGCCGAATGCCGCTTCATCAAATGTCACATTTATATCTGCTGTCGCATCTGCGCCGTCGCGGCTGAGATCTGCACCACCGAAGCCACCGGAAAAACCGCTGCCGAATCCGTCCGCGTATCCGCCGTAACGGCCTCCTGCACCTGTTCCCGAGAAACCGTGCGAAAATCCGCCACTTCCCGAAAAACCATGTGAGAACCCGCTGCCGCCGGCTGATCTGCCGCTGAAGCCGCCTGAGAACTTTCCGCCGAACAGATCCTTGAGGATATCGTCCATATCCCCTCCTTCAAAATGGTACTCCCTGTAATTCCCATAAGGGCTGCCTCCTGTACCGCCCTGAGCACCGCCTGCAGTACCGTCGAATGCCGCATGACCGAACTTGTCATAGAGCTCTTTCTTTTCCGGATCATTGAGCACTGAGTAAGCCTCGGATATCTCCTTGAACTTCTCCTCTGCATCCGCGTTGCCCGCATTGGTGTCAGGATGGTATTTTTTAGCCATCTTTCGATAGGCCTTTTTTATATCATTCTGTGAAGCATCTCTGCTGACGCCGAGCACTTCATAATAATCTCTTTTTGATGCCATGACCATCACTCCAATCCTTCTCAAAATCCGATCCCGTGATGTTCACCGGTATCAGACCGTTGTTTGCAATTTATTTTTGTAAACATGCTTTACAACAGTACCCCGCAGGAATCATCCCACGGGGTACTCGTCGCTTTTCTGTCCATTATCCCTCAATGGAGATGTAATGTTTTTTATCTTCTATCGCTTTTGTTTCCTCCTTAGGAACTGTAAAGGACAGGATGCCGTTTTCGTACTTAGGATGGATGTCATCCTCTGTAACGTGTTCGCCTACATAAAAGCTTCTGCTCATGCTGCCGGCATAACGCTCACGCCTTATATAGTTGTCCTTCTTGTCTTTTTCGTCCTTGTCAAGACCCTTGGCAGCTGTCACTGTCAGGAAGCCTTTTTCAAGTTCGATCTGTATTTCATCTTTTTTGAAACCGGCCAGATCTACGTCGACCTCGTATCCGGTCTCTGTGTCTTTGACGTCTGTCTTCATGAGATTTCTTGCATGTTTGCCATACAGCTTTTTCTCTACATTCGGAAATGCAGGAAATGCGAAATCGTTCATAAAATCATCAAATAAGTTTTCTCCAAATATTCTAGGCATCATCATAAATCATCGCTCCCTTCAATTATCAATCTATTGATTTCACGGCGATCAGTTTTCTGGTCTTACGATCAGCTCTTCGTTATCCGGTGCTGTACCGGATGACTTGCCTGATCGTCGTCTTTCTGATTGATCCCTTTTTCTCTTTGTGATTTTATTATAGCACTTTTGTTAGCACTGTCAAGAGGTGAGTGCTAATATTTTTAAAATTTTTTATTTCGCTTCCCCTACATATTCCTGATTGAGTTCTTCTGCAAG
>CAKQIZ010000041.1 GCA_934247125.1 uncultured Clostridia bacterium | reverse complement strand
CGGACAGATTGAAACTCATAAAACTCTTTAATCTGCACGAATAGCATTATCTGCGACCATCATTCCTTCCGCAGATGCCAGAGATCAGACCATTTAGGCGATAAATAGCAAAACAGGGAATACTTTTTACGGTATTCCCTGTTTTTTACGCTTTATTATATATCCGGCTTTCAGTCTCAAAACTCCCGAACCCCTTGAAATCTCAGCCTTTGCTCCTGAGTTCGCCGAGATCGTAAGGCGTATCCTGATAAACGTAGTAGTTGAGCCAGTTGCTGAAGAGCAGGCTGGCATGGCTCCTCCATCTGAACAGGATGTCTTCTTCCGGATCGTCATTCCTGAAATAATTCTCAGGCACATCTATCTTGAGTCCTTTGTCTGCATCTCTGAAATACTCTCCTGCCAGAGTGCCTTTGTCGTATTCCTGATGACCGAGCACAAATATCTGACGGCCGTTTTCCGTCGATATGATATGAGGTCCCACTTCCGGCGAATCAGCCAGTATCCTGAGCTCAGGATGCTTTTCGATATCCTCTCTCAGGATCTCCGTATGTCTGGAATGCGGCGCATAAAATATCTCGTCGAAGCCTCTCACCAGCGGGTTGTGCGGTCTTACGACTTTATGCTCGAATACCCCGAACACTTTCTTGTCGAGCAGGTGCTTGTCTATCCCGTAGTGATAGTACAGACTAGCCTGTGCTCCCCAGCATATGAACATGCTGCTGTAGACGTGAGTCTTTGCAAATTCAAAGATCTCGCACAGCTCCTTCCAGTAGTCCACCTGTTCATACGGCATCTGCTCCACCGGGGCTCCCGTGAGTATCATTCCGTCAAAATAATCATCTTTTATTTCATCGATCGTCTTGTAGAACGAATCCATATGCTCCTGCGATATATGCGTGGACTCATGCGAATCCATCGTCACCAGCGTCATCTCCACCTGCAGCGGGCTGTTTGAAAGCACTCGCGCAAGCTGAGTCTCCGTCGCTATCTTCGTAGGCATCAGATTCACTATGACGATCTTGAGAGGTCTGATATCCTGCGTCACCGCACGACCTCTGTCCATCGTGAATATATTCTCGCTCTGCAGCGCCTCTGCTGCAGGCAGTTCATTAGGTATTATCAGTGGCATTGGTTTATCTCTCCCCTTTCATTATTTCAGCCTGCCGCCTCTATTTTAAAGCCTGCTCCAAATCAGCGATCAGATCCTCTGCATCCTCGATACCGCATGAAAGTCTCACCAGATCAGGGCTCACACCTGCATCTGCAAGTTCTTCATCCGTCATCTGTCTGTGCGTCGAGCTCGCCGGGTGCAGACAGCATGTCCTTGCATCTGCAACATGAGTCTCTATAGCAGCGACCTTGAGCTTCTGCATGAAATCCTCAGCTGCAGATCTTCCGCCCTTTACACCGAAACTTACTACTCCGCATGAACCGTCAGGCAGATATTTCTTCGCAAGCTCATAATCATCATCGCCCTCAAGACCGCAGTACTTCACCCACGCTATCTTCTCATGGTTATTCAGATATTCAGCGACAGCCAGACCGTTCTCCGCGTGTCTCTTCATCCTCACGTGCAGGCTTTCGAGCCCCATATTGAGCAGGAAAGCATTCTGCGGTGACTGTATCGATCCGAAATCTCTCATCAGCTGAGCTGTCGCTTTCGTTATGAAAGCGCCCTCGAGACCGAATCTCTCAGTATATGTAACGCCGTGATAACTGTCATCAGGTTCACATAGACCCGGGAATCTGTTAGGATACTTCGTCCAGTCGAATTTCCCTGAATCCACTATGCATCCACCGACTCCTGCGCCGTGTCCGTCCATGTATTTCGTAGTCGAATGAGTTACGATATCAGCGCCGAATTCAAACGGTCTGCAGTGGACCGGCGTCGGGAAAGTATTGTCTATTATGAGCGGCACACCATGTCTGTGAGCAGCGTCTGCGAATTTTTCTATATCGAGAACGACCAGTGCAGGGTTCGCGATAGTCTCACCGAAAACAGCCTTCGTATTAGGTCTGAAAGCGGCATCCAGCTCTTCCTTCGTCGCATGAGGCGAAACGAATGTGAATTCAATGCCCATCCTCTTCATCGTCACCGCGAACAGATTGTATGTACCGCCGTATATCGCCGATGATGCAACGACATGATCTCCGCACGATGCGATATTGAACACCGCATAAAAATTTGCAGCCTGTCCCGATGAAGTCAGCATCGCAGCCGTGCCCCCCTCCAGAGACGCTATCTTGGCTGCCACATAGTCGTTCGTAGGATTCTGCAGTCTGGTGTAAAAGTAGCCCGACGCCTCCAGGTCGAACAGCTTTCCCATATCCTGACTCGTATTATATTTGAACGTCGTGCTCTGTATGATAGGGATCTGTCTCGGTTCCCCGTTTCCGGGCCTGTATCCGTCCTGCACACATTTAGTTCCTATTCCCATTATTCTGATTCCTTTCTCCTGTTTATGATCTGTTTTATATGATTCTACACTATTTTAATACAGAATTCAAATATTCTGCCTGCCCTTCCCTGTACAAATTGCCTCCGTGGCTGTCGAGCACTACAGTCAGCGGCATATCCTCGACGTACAGCTTTCTCACTGCTTCAGCTCCCAGATCGTCAAACGCTATCACCTCTGCCGATCTTATCTGCTTTGCCATCAGCGCAGCCGCACCTCCTATCGCCGCAAAATACACTGCGCCATTGCGCACCACCGCCTCCATCACATCTTCGGATCTCTGCCCTTTGCCTATCATGGCGAGCTGTCCCAGATCGAGCAGCGTCGGCGCGTATGCATCCATCCTGTAACTCGTCGTAGGACCTGCCGATCCTATAGGATGCCCCGGTTTCGCAGGCGTCGGCCCCACATAATATATCATCGAGTTTTCTATTTCAAAAGGCGGTTTTTCGCCGCGTCCCAGCATTTCCACGATACGCTTGTGAGCCGCATCTCTGGCTGTATACACGGTTCCTGTGACAAGTACGCGGTCACCCGCCCTGTATTCCTTTACTTTTTCTTTTGTAAAAGGTTCTGCAAGTCTGTATTCCATCGTATGGATCCTTTCATTACATAGATTTTTGTTCTGCTGTACTTTATGCAAAGTATGCAGCCGGCTGTTCCGTCCGGCTTCTGCGGCCTTTCCTAGATCACGGCTTCCTTGTGCCTGCTCACATGACAGTTCACGTTGACTGCCACCGGCAGCCCTGCGATATGCGTAGGTGCCGCTATGATCTTTACGGAAAGCGCAGTCGTTTTCCCGCCGAAGCCCTGAGGACCTATCCCCAGACCGTTTATACGCTCCAGCAGCTCACGTTCCATGTCGCGGTAGTATTCATCGTCATTTTCCCTGTCGACAGGTAGCAGCAAGGCTTTTTTCGCCATCAGCGCAGCCTTGTCGAATGTCCCTCCGATGCCGACTCCCACGACTACAGGAGGGCACGGATTGGCTCCCGCCTCACTGCAGGTCTCAACGATAAAGTCCTTCACTCCGTCCTCGCCCGCCGACGGCGGCAGCATTTTTATCCGGCTCATGTTCTCCGACCCGAATCCTTTCGGTGCGACCGTTATCTTCACTTTGTCACCGGGCACTATCTCGGTATTCATATATGCAGGAGTATTGTCTCCCGTATTCTTTCTCCTGAGCGGATCCTCCACTATCGATTTTCTCAGAAACCCTTCGGCATATCCCCTGCGCACGCCTTCATTTACAGCATCCGTCAGATTTCCGCCTGTCAGGTGGACATCCTGCCCTATCTCCAGGAAAACGCATGCCATGCCCGTATCCTGGCACAGAGGAAACACGCCTTCTTCAGCTATCGCTATGTTTTCCTCGATGCTGGAAAGTATGTCCTTTGCGACAGGCCAGCTTTCCTCCTCGAGTTTACGGCTTATACAGCTTTTCAGATCGTCCCCCAGGTAATGGTTTGCCTCTATGCAAAGCTCCGCTATCTTTTCCTCAATGATCTTTACATCTATTTCTCTCATCATTCACACTCCCTGATTTTCCATATGTCTTCTCAGCCGTAGATACGGTCTATCTCCGCTTTCGTCTCTGCCAGTATGTCGTCCACATCCATTCCGACTACATCGAGCATCTCAGCCTTGTGGCATACCACATCATCTACGCTGTACAGTCCTCTGCACACGGCATCCACATAGTCGAATCCAAAATTGCTGCTTCCTATCGGACCGCCCGCAGTAGTGATATAGATCACTTTTTTCACATTGCCGAGTCCCTCGGGGATCCCCGCTTCAGTATAGTGGAACGTGAGTCCGTTCACAGATATCGCCTCTATATACGTCTTCAGCATTGCAGGAAACGAAAGATCCCAGTAAGGCGCCGCCATGACCACGACATCAGCCTCATTGAACTGTCTGGCATATTTGAACATATCATCCGAAAAATCACCTGCACCTGCCAGGCGATCGCGCTCCTGCAGCCTTTCCAGATCGATGTTCTGTATATCCTCATCTGCCAGTTCCAGCACTTCGACATTGCCTTCAAGTTTGGACAAAAGATGTCTGGCCAGTATCATCGTACGCGATCCGGGTCTTACACAGGCATTCACAAATAATATCTTTTTCATTCTGTCACCTCATTTATAACTTCCGGCACGGCATCAGCAGCATCATTTACACCTCGCACGACCTGCCGGTTTTCATCAGTCTGCCATTTATTATACACTATCATGGTCATAGTTTCGAAGTTTTATCATAAACTTGTACAAATAAATTTTTAGGAGTTTGTACAATGAGACAAAAATTCAGACATCGCCGTAAAAGACCAGAAGATCTAAAAGTCATTTTCGATATGCTCGCGAGCTTTTTAAGGCTGCCGTTCGTTCGCCCTGCCCTGATCATAACAGCTGCAGTATGTCTCCTGATGATCGTTCTGCCGTGGGCAGTCGTGAGGTTCACACCGGAAAAGCCCGAAAAGGAAAAGGTGCTTCTGCCGGAAGCCGGGTTCGAGCTAAAGGAAGTGCCTTCCGAAATCACGATATACCGAACCGCATCAGGAGCTGCTGAGACCATCGCTTTTGAAGATTATGTAAAGGGCGTGGTTTCCGGTGAGATGCCTTCGACATTTCATATAGAGGCGCTCAAAGCGCAGGCTGTCGCTGCCCGTACTTATTCGCTCGCCCGGGTCCTCAGAGCAGCTTCGGAAGGCAATCCGCAGGCACACCCGGCTGCACCGCTGTGCGACTCCACGCACTGCCAGGTGTACCGCAGTCCCTCGGAGCTTGAAGATCTAAAGGGCAGCGACTGGATGAAGGATGACTGGGAAAAGATCTGCCGCGCTGCTGACGAAACTAAAGGCCAGCTGCTCTATTACAACGGTGAACTCGTCGAACAGGCGCTTTTCCATTCATCGAGCGGCGGCAAGACAGAAAACTCCGAAGACGTTTTCGCGACAGCTGTCCCGTATCTGACAAGCGTAGACAGTCCTTACGAAGAAAAAGCCTCTCACAGAGAAGAAAAGCACGCCTTTACAGTGACTGAGCTTGCAGCCGCAGTAAAGCGCTGCTATCCCGGCACCGATTTCGGCAGTATAACTGCCGGCAGCATCAAGATACTGGACAGGAGCAGCGGCAACCGTGTCTCATCGATGCAGATCGGCAGCGGCATGCTTACCGGCCGCGAGGTCAGAGAAGCACTCGATCTGCCATCGGCCAACTTCACAGTGGACATATCTGGAAACACCGTCACATTCACTTCGAACGGTTCCGGCCATGGAGTCGGCATGAGTCAGTACGGCGCAGACGGCATGGCTGAAAACGGATACGACTACAAAGAGATCCTTTCACATTATTACAGCGGTACTCAGGTATTCTGATACAGAAAAAATGCTATGTGATCTGCACTTGACTGCTTCTCACATAGCATTTATTTACGTGTCATTTAGTTCATTTAGCAATAGTTCCTACTTACCGCCGCGGCACCCACAGCCACAGCCTGATGTTTCCTCTTTCTTCTTTGAGGAAGAACAGCATCCTGCATCCGGACAGCCGACGCATTTCACGCCTTTTCTCTTTGCTCTTACCAGATATGCTACTGCTGCACCTACAATAATCAAGATTATCAATCCGACGATAATATTTGTCATTATGCTGACGCCCCCGTTCCCTTAGCATGTAAGGAGTACTCTCTGTCGAAGTTCTGTCTTGCCCTGCGTGCGATCACAACTATGACAGCTGCCATACACAGAATTGCGATAAAGCCAGGGATGAATGCTTCTCCGAGAGCTCCTGTTGTGAATAATGTTCCAAACTGATATACCAGGAATGCTACGGTATATCCTGTTGCAAGCTGTAATCCGATCGCACTCCACAGCCATTTTGCGCTCTTCATTTCTGAGTTCATAGCACCGATCGCTGCGAAGCAAGGAGGTGTATAAAGGTTGAACATCAGATAAGCCAGTGCTGAAACTGTAGTAAGCCCCATAGTGAGAGCGACTTCGTTTGCGCCGCCTGTCATAGCGAGTTCATCAGTGTCGATGAATCTGGTCAGTGAGTAAACTACAGCCAGTGTACCTACAACGTTTTCCTTTGCGATAAATCCTGTGATCGCTGCTGCTGCCAGCTGCCATACTCCGAATCCGAGCGGAATGAGGAGTACTGCGAAAGGTGTTGCGATCGATGCGAGTATCGATGTATCTGCTGCACCTTCTTCCACTACCTGGAATTGCCAGTTGAATGTCTGCATGAGCTGAACTACACAGTTGCAGACCAGGATGATAGTTGCTGCCTTGATTATGTAAGCTTTTGCACGTTCCAGCATCGAGAAGCAGGCTCTCTTAAGGCTGGGGATCTTGTACGCAGGAAGCTCCATGATGAAGAATGATTTTCTGTACTTATACCCTGTGACCGCCTTGATGAGCAGTGCGCCCAGGAAGATGAGCAGTATACCTACGAAGTACATGATCGGTGCGACCCATGACGCTCCTGCGAAGAACGCCCCTGCAAACAGTGCGATAACAGGGATCTTTGCTCCGCAAGGGATGAACGTAGTCAGCATCGCTGTCGCTCTTCTCTCTCTGTCGTCACGGATAGTACGGCTTGCCATGATTCCCGGGATCCCGCATCCTGTACCGATGATGATCGGTATGATGGATTTGCCGGAAAGACCTACTCTCTTGAAGATCGGGTCCATTACGACGCTGACACGCGCCATGTAACCGCAGTCTTCCAGAAGTGCGATCAGGAAGTACATTACCATTACCAGCGGCAGGAAGCCTACTACGGCGCCTACGCCTCCGATGATACCGTCAGCCAGTATAGCCTGGAGCAGCGGCGAGCTGCTTTCGAGCAGTCCCGCTACGTATTCCTGGAATGTTTCGATCCAGCCTACGATCCAGTCTGCGATGACAGGTCCCAGCGCTGACTGTGAGATCCAGAACACTGCGTACATAACTGCCGCGAATATGATGATACCTGCTACTTTGTTCGTAACTACAGCGTCGATCTTATCCTGTGAGTTCTTTTCATTAGTATGTACTTCACGAGTCTCGACTTCTTTTACGATCTTGTTTACGAACTCAAAACGCTTTCTGTCTTCTCTTTCTACTGCTTCCTTGTTATGCAGATCTATGTCAGCCTGCAGATAAGGTGCTTTCTGGCCATTGCCGCAAAGCTCTACAGCTGCGTCTACCGCTTCTTTAAGTCCGGTCTTTTCAGCTGATGTCGAAACTGTCTTGATTACAGGACAGTTCAGTTTCTTCGAAAGAAGCTCTATATCGATCCTTGTATTCTGCTTTTCATTGATATCACTCTTATTGAGCGCAACGATAACCGGGATCCCAAGTTCGAGAAGCTGTGTGGTGAAGAACAGGCTTCGGCTCAGATTTGTAGCATCTACGATGTTGATTATCGCATCTGGGTTCTCATCTCTTACATATCCGCTTGTGATACCTTCTTCCGGTGTGAACGGTGACATCGAATATGCGCCCGGAAGATCTACTGCGATGAGTTCCTCCTGAAAATCGTAAAATTCCTTTTTGATAGGACTTTCCTTCTTTCCGATGGTAACTCCGGCCCAGTTACCAACACGTTCATTTTCTCCTGTCAGGGCATTGTACATTGTCGTTTTACCACTGTTCGGATTGCCGGCAAAAGCAATTCTCATAAATTCCCTCCTGTTTTTTGAATTATAGTAATTTCATTGTAATTTAATCAACACTAACTCAGTTAACCAGAGCTAACTAACTCTCATAAAAAATAGTGATCCAAATCACTATTCTTTAACCAAAACGGCACTGGCTATTCCTTTATCTATATTGTATCTTCCATCTTTTATCGATACTGTGCAGCCTCCCTTGAGGTGTGCGATGACCGTGATCGGTTCTCCGCTGTAGCAGCCGAGTGAAAAAAGGAATGATTTCAGTTCTTCGTCATCTGTCCGGATGTCTTCAACAATATAATTTCTGCCAGCAGCAGCGTCATTTAAATTCATGGCAAGCTCCTTTTATCTGTCTGATCAGTTTACTAAGTCGGTTAATAAGACCTAACTTTGTTAGCTATAACTTACCACTTGTGCGACATTTTGTCAACAACTTTTCGCCATAATTCTGAACTTATATGTTTCGCCATGATTCCGGACTTGTTTTGTGCTTTTTTACAATTGATTTTGCAAAGTCCTGCAGTTCTCATTCTTACAGGACCCTCATGAAGACCCTGCAGTATTTTACGTTCCGCAGCCTTTACATGCTCCATACAGCCATGTTGGACTCCATATCCTAGTAATTCTCTGCCTTTATGCTGAAATATCCCTGCTGGTGATGACACACCGGACATATCTCAGGCGCTTTCGCGGCCGACACCTGATGTCCGCAGTTGCCGCATATCCAGATCCTGTCCTCGCTGCGGCTGAACACCTCTCCGTTCCTGATATTTTCCAGCAGCTTATTATAACGATCCTCATGATGCTTTTCTATATCTGCGATCTGCTCCATCTGTTTTGCGATCTCAGTAAACCCCTCCTCGCGTGCAGTATTCGCCATATCAGCATACATGCTGCTCCATTCATAATGCTCACCTTCTGCTGCAGATATCAGGTTTTCAGCTGTATTGCCCGGACCCGCGAGATGTCTGAACCATATTTCCGCATGTTCTTTTTCATTATCTGCCGTTTCCCTGAAGATCTTTCCTATCTGGTGATAACCTTCTTCTTTTGCTTTTGATGCAAAGATGTCGTATTTCGTTCTCGCCTGGGTCTCTCCCGCAAAAGCCGTCATCAGATTGTCATACGTCCTGCTGCCCTTGAGTTCTTTCATATAAAATGTCCTCCTGTCATTTACATTTGACATTATTATCTGCAAAAAGGCTGATGTTGATACATCTAAAATACCGGGCAGCTGTGCTGCCCGGCGGTTACGTTCATTATATTTCATATTTTTCATATATCTGTGCAGGATCTGCGAAACAGCTCTGCCTCAGTCCTCGACTCTCATTATGTTCGCACCGAGACTTCTGAGCTTTTCCACAAACTTCTCGTATCCGCGATCCACGTGATATATCTGTGAGACTTCCGTCGTTCCTTCTGCAACAAGGCCTGTCAGGACTACTGCCGCCCCTGCTCTGAGATCTGTCGCCACGACCTGGGCTCCCTTGAGAGTCTTGCCGCCGGGGATCATCGAGCAGTTCCCGTCGATCTTTATGTTTGCTCCCATGCGGTTGAACTCGCCTACGTGCATGAACCTGTTCTCAAAAACTGTTTCTATCACGACGCTCGGCCCCTGCGCCACCGTCAGCAGAGCCATGAACGGCGACTGCATGTCAGTAGGGAATCCCGGGTACGGCAGAGTCTTGATATCAGTAGAGTTGAGCTCTCCCATATCGCCTCTGACACGAACACCTTCCTCCGTCTGCTCTATATATACTCCGCACTCCCTGAGCTTTGCGATCACCGCCTTGAGATGATCCGGAACTATATTCTTTACAAGAACATTGCCTCTCGTCATAGCTGCGCCTACCATAAACGTTCCGGCTTCTATCCTGTCCGGAATCACATGATGTGATACACCTTTCAGATGATCGACACCGTCGATCTTTATGGTATCAGTACCTGCTCCTTTTATCCTGGCCCCCATTTTGTTGAGAAAATTGGCAAGATCTACGATCTCAGGTTCCTGCGCCGCGTTTTCTATCAATGTTGTCCCGTCCGCCAGCGCTGCAGCCATCATGATCACCTCTGTCGCACCTACGCTCGGGAAGTCCAGATATATAGTGCTGCCTGTCAGCTTTTCCGCGCTGGCGTCAACGATGCCGCGGTTGAGCTGTTCCTCATTTATCCTGGCTCCGAGAGCCTTGAGGCCTTTCAGATGGAGCTCCACCGGCCTTTTCCCTATGGCACATCCTCCCGGCAGATGTATCACGGCTCTTCCGGTCCTGAGAAGCAGAGCTCCGAGTACCAGAATAGACGCCCGCATCATCTTGACGAGATCGAACGGCGCCTCATATGATATCTGCCCTCTGGCTTCTATTTCAACTATATTCTGATCAAGCTTTTTATCCACAGAAGCACCCATGCTCTCAAGCAGCTGACACATGACGTCAACGTCTCTAAGCGCAGGCACATCTTTTATCACACATTTTTCTTCCGTTAAAAGTGTCGCTGCCATTATCGGCAGTACAGCATTCTTCGCACCGCTTATGGTCACTTCTCCCTGCAGCGGACCACTTTTTTGAACTAGGAATTTTGCCACTTTTTTCCTCCATAAATTCATATATGAAAATATTATACTTTGTTTACGGCAACATTTCAAGGTTTACACATGATTAAGGAAGAGGCATGCAGGTTTTACACATAAGGGGAGCAAAACGTACTAACAAAACCTCTTCCTTTCTTTTATTGTTGCCATATGGATTTGTTTTAACGCAAAAAAAGGACAATTAAATTGTTCCTCTTTTGCGCCTTTATTAAGCTGCGGCTACAGTTCCTGTAACTCTTTGATACATTTACTGCACACATTTTTTCCTTTGATCTGCTTTATCCCGTCCGAACTTCCGCAGAACACGCATGCAGGCTGATATTTCTTCAGCATGATGGATTCACCGTCGACATATATCTCAAGCGGATCCTTGATGTTTATGTTCAGCGTTCTTCTAAGTTCTATAGGTAAAACAATTCTTCCCAGTTCATCGACTTTTCTTACTATACCTGTTGCTTTCATAGTTAAAACTCCTTTCAATACCCAGACCGTTCTAAACGTCTATATATTAAAGTATATTACTGTACTCTGCTGCTATTTCTCCTTATCTGCAGTGTTCCTGATAGAAATCACCGCTTTTGCGATCGCAGCTGCTGTTGATATTATACTCTGCTTACCGTTTATCGTTTCCGTTATATCGGAAACTGTGTCCGCAACATCACTTATGATGCCGTCGACATCTTCGCTGCGTTTGGCCGCTATATCAGTGATCACTTCAACATCCTTCAGCACCTCGTTCGTATGTTCCAGCGTCACCATAAGGCTTTTTAAAAAACGCACTACATATATAACCAGCACTACGATGGCAATGCATACGATTATAAGCAATAGCATCTTCAAATCAATTGTTACACTCATAGGCAATCCTCCCATACTTCTTATATTATCACATAAAATGGAAATTGCTTCAAGTACTTTTTCATACATTTTCAGTCTGTCATCATACAAAAATTTTATCAGATACCAGACATCCTTTAAACATACTTTCTGCCTGTATGAATACTTTTATGTAGAGGTGATAGATCATGATGAATTATATATGGGGCGCGATGCTCGCTGCAGGAGTATGCTTTTCTGTCGCAAACGGGAAAACATCTGAATTTACCGACAGCCTGATGTCAGGATGTACAGATGCTGTACATTTCATAATATCTCTGGCAGGCATAATGGCAGTGTGGAGCGGACTTATGAAAATAGCCGAGGAATCCGGACTGATAAAGAAGATCTCAGATGCCGTCAGCCCTGTTATGTCCTTCCTTTTCCCGAACGAAAAAAACGACCGCACTATGGGCATGATGATAATGAGCTTCATGGCCAATATCTTTGGAGCAGGCAACAGCGCAACTGTATTTTCCCTCAAAGCAATGGAGCTTCTCGACGAGGAAAACCCGACTCCGCTTTACGCCAGCAACGAGATGTGCATGTTCATGTCGCTGTCGATGTCGATGATCCAGCTCGTCCCCATCACAGTCATCAAGGTCCGCAGCGATCTGGGCTCCGCTCATCCCGAGGATATCATACTGCCTTCGATCATAGCAGGGCTCATTTCCATGACGGTCTCCGTGATCACCTGCAAGCTGTGTGAAAGGAGACGCCGAAATGTCTGATATACTCAGTATCATGTCGACATTATTCCTGCCTATCCTGATCACAGTGATAATCGTATACGGCATACGGACAAAAACTGCAGTCTATGATGTGTTCATCGAAGGTGCCCGCGAAGGACTCCGCACCTGCTTTGACATACTCCCGTTCATAATCGGTATATTCATAGCCATAGAAACACTCACATCTTCCGGAGCTATGGAATTCATCGAAAAGGCCGCCGCTCCGGTATGCGAATTTTTTTCGATACCCAAAGAGCTTATATCGCTGATATTCCTGCGCCCTGTATCCGGCAGCGGTTCTCTCGTAGTAGCCGAAAAGATCATGGAAAGCGCCGGTGCAGATTCATTCATCGGGCGCTCCGCTTCAGTCATGGTCGGAAGCTGCGAAACAGTCTTCTACGTACTGGCGCTTTACTTCGGCGTCACATCAGTGAAAAAAATGAGACACGCATTCACAGCGGGTCTCATAGGTTATATCGCAGGTATTTTCGCCTCTGTATATATATGCATGCTGATCTGAAAGCACAGACGGCTTTCAGGCCCCGGGTTTATCTGCAGGCTCATGCTCTTTCATATATCTTCATTATTTCATCGGTATACTTTCCATCCGGTCCATATACACACAACTCTTTCATCATGTGCAGCTCTCTGCCGCCCCCTGCCGTACAGTGTATCAGCACGATATTCGGCAATTCACCGGCTCTAGGCACCACGAACCTTACATCCTTCGGTTCCAGTGCGTGCTCGCGGCAGCTGCAGAATATATCCACCAGTCGCGACGGTCTGTGCACCATGAAAAAGTGTCCCTTTCCATTCAAAAGCACCGCTGCAGCCTTTACAAAATCATCTACCGAAGCGACTGTCTCATGCCTGGCGATGAATTTGCTCGAACTGCTGCTTGGTATCCCTCCGCCTTTAGGAAAATACGGCGGATTGCACGTGACTATATCTATCTCGCGATTCCCGACGGTTTCCGGCGTAAGCTCCGCAACGTCCGACTGCACGAACTCGATCCTGGATCCGAGACCATTTAGACTGCAGCTGCGCCTTGCCAGATCTATAGCTTCCTCCTGAAGCTCGACTCCGATGAAATCCGCCGCTTCATTTTTACGGCTGAGTATGAACGGGATTATGCCGTTGCCCGTCCCCAGGTCCACTGCAGTCCTGAAACTGCTGCATGTACGGTATGCAAAGTCCGCCAGTATCACTGCATCGATACCGTAACAGAAGCTCTCGCTTTCCTGTATCAGCTTCAGCCCGCCGAACCCGACGTCTTCTATTCTTTCCATTCGGTCTCCGTCAGTCTTTCATCAGTTCTTTTATTTCTCTGAGCACATTTTCGTCGAGATCCTCGAGATCATCGGTCTTCTTCTTGCTGTTTTTTCTGCCGAGGCGCTTTATTTCTGATTTTTTATAAGTGTAGATCTCAGTGCTCAGTTTCTCTTCTTTATCGTTTTCGTTCGGCTTGTCTTTATTATCTTTCGAAGCCTTGTCTTTACCGTCCTTTGAAGATTTCCCCCTGCCGCCGTTCTTTGTATCCTTGTCCTTGCCGTTTTTCACATCCTTGCCGCTTTTCTGTTCTTTTTCCCTGGTGTTTGCACATTCTTCGACCACCAGTCTTGCTTTGACTGTGCTCTCGAGTATGTTCACATCGGTCACGACTGCGATCCCGTCAGGAGTCTTTATCTTCTCACCGGTCGACGGCATACCTTTTTTGAGGTGAGTATAAACTTCATTTTCAAATTTCAGACAGCACATCAGTCTACCGCATATCCCGGATATCTTCGACGGATTCAATGACAGATTCTGTACCTTTGCCATCTTGATCGAGACCGGTTCAAAATCAGAAAGCCATGTGCTGCAGCACAGACCGCGCCCGCAGTTTCCCACACCACCGAGCATTTTCGCCTCGTCTCTGACTCCGATCTGTCTGAGCTCTATCCTCATCCTGAAAATGGATGCCAGATCCTTTACCAGTTCCCTGAAATCGACTCTGCCGTCTGCCGTGAAGTAAAATATCACCTTGCTGTTGTCAAACGTGTATTCCACATCGATAAGCTTCATTTCAAGCTTGTGCGCATTGACCTTTTCCTGGCAGATCCTGAGCGCTTCTTCTTTTTTCGCAATGTTTTCATTATGCTTCTTTTTATCTTTTTCCGTCGCTATTCTTATTATATTCTTCAGCGGTGCGACCAGCTCTCTGTCACTCACCTCAGTCTCGCCCATGGTGACTTTTCCGAATTCAAGTCCCCTTGCAGTTTCGACGATGACATTATCGCCTATCCCTACATGAAACTCACCGGGACTGAAATAATAAAGCTTTCCCGCCTCCTTAAACTTTATTCCAACTACTTTCGCCATTATCTATCCTCCGATTTTTATCAGTAAATCCTTTATCGCATATGCCGGGGAAACGCCCTCTTTTATACGCCTGCGGGCAGTTTCAGCCGCATGTATGTTTCTTATCATATCCTCATCCTTATAAAGGGATATGCCTTTGTTTCTGTTCACGATCATATTGCGGAACGTTATCTGAAGCCCGTCAAGAAGCGCCGCGGTCTCATCTTTATCTTTGAGCACATCCTCTACTTCTTTCTTCAGCTTGTAAAAAGGCTCGCGATCGAGTGCCATCCCGGCTATTTTCTCAGCTTTTTCGAGCATAAAACCGCAGCCGTCGTTCCCCGGATGGTTTATCCTGTATTTAACGCATCTTGACTGTATCGTCGGTATCATGTTCTCCATATTCTCAGACAGCAGTATTATCAACGTTTTGCCCGGAGGCTCCTCCAGAGTTTTCAGCAGTCTGTTCTGCGCTCGAAGAGTCATAGTATCACTGTTTTCTATCACAACGATATGCCTGTCTCCAAAAGGTTTGCTTTTAAGGCTCTCCTGCATCCTGACTATGTCTGCATCCTTTATCGAGCTTCCCGAGGCCGCGATATCGATCACATCCTCATGATTGCCGTGATCTATCTTGCTGCATATGCCGCACCTGCCGCAGTTCTCACCATCATTGAGAGGGCACAGTATGCCCTTTACAAAGCTGTCTGCAAACGATTTTTTGTCTACATATCCCGGACCTTCAAAAATGTATGCGTGTGATACGATATCATTTTCTATTATATTTTCCAGCCTGTCTATCAGATTTCTGTTTTCATCATAGTTCTGAAAATGCATTTTAGTCCGTCCCGGCTTCCTGCCGCCCTGTGTGTATCAGCTTTTCCATATGAGCGAGGATCGCGCTTTCGATATCCTCTATCGTGCCGTCGGCATCGATACCTATTATTCTTTCCGGACATTCCTTTTCAAGCTTATCGTACCCCTCAGAGACCCTTTTGTAAAATTCCATGTTTTCCATCTCGATCCTGTCGAGCTCACGATCTTTCATGCGGCTGATGCTCACATCCGGTCTGACTTTCATAAGGAATGTGATATCCGGCATACATTCGTTTACCGCACACCTGTTTATGATCTCCACACAGTCTCCCAGCTGTCTGCCGCATCCCTGATATGCTATGCTGGAATCAACGAATCTGTCGCATATTACGATCTTCCCCGCTTCAACAGCCGGAGCTATGACCTCGCTGACATGCTGGGCACGCGATGCAGCATACAGCAGAGCTTCCGTCATATACGCCATATCCGCATTGGACTTGTCCAGTATTATCTCTCTTATCTTCTCTCCTATATCCGTGCCTCCCGGCTCTCTGGTAAGAACGACTTCGTATCCTTTCGCTGTAAAAAACTCATACAGTTTCTTTATCTGCGTCGATTTGCCGGAGCCGTCCACTCCTTCAAAAGATATAAAATAGCCTTTTCTCATTTCTGTGATTCTCTGACTTTCTTCTTACTTTTTCTTGCTTTCCTTCTCTGTCTCTTGCTCATGCCCTTCTGGCTGCTGTCTGTTTTATGTCTGCGATCAAAATAGCTTTCCGCATGTCTTCCGGATGATGCCGAAGCTCCTGCAAAGCTGCTGCGTTCCGGCCTGCCGCCCTGCGCCGCCTTCATTTCCTGTTTTTTACGGTAATACGGCGTATCCTTGAGATAATCTTTGTCTGACGATGTACCTGAATAGCTGTATGCGTCATGATCGCGCGCTTTTCGTTCGGGCGTGTGATCTTTCCTGCCATCTTTTTCAGACCGCTTTTTCCCATTGGAACTTTTTTCTGCACCGTTCTTTTTCTTACGCGTAAAAAGGCTGCGCAGCTGCGGTCTTTTTTCTTTAGGTCCGTTTTCTTGTGTTTTCCTGTCCGCAGAGCTGTCATTATTCTTCTGATTTTTTATCGATATTTTCATCTTATCGCTAAGATTGCTTACAAAGTACAGCATCAGTACCGCTACAGGCACAACCAGAAGCAGCACGAATACAAACTTTAAAAATCCCATAGTTCCGACCTCTTAATCATCTTGCTTCTTTATTATCGCTCCGCCGCTGGATCTTACTGTATCACTGGCTCTCACCGCAGCGTTTTCTGACCAGTGTGTCCATTATACCACAAAACCGGGTAGTGCATATATAATTTTCGATTTTCCCGGAATGACAAAACCCCGCCTTCACATGCAGCCATGCCGGCTGCACTAAAGACGAGGTCATAAGCAATGTCTGAGACTTTACATATCATTCTTCCCAGAACAATTCGTCAAGAGTCCTGTCAAGCGCCTTGCATATAGAGATGCAAAGCTTTATCGATGGATTGTAGTCACCTTTTTCTATAGCGTTCACAGTCTGTCTTGAAACTCCGACTATATCGGCAAGCGCCTGCTGTGAAAGATCCTTTGCCGCCCTAGCGGCCTTGAGCTTCAGATTTTTCATATAATGTACCGCCCTATTCTGCCTTTTAGTCTTCGTTCTTTATCATCTGCTGTCTTATGGCATAAGCTATCAGTGCGATCACCACGAGTGCTCCTGCCATGATGTTAGCCCATACGCCAGCCAGACCTGCACCTGAGATCATGTTGAACAGCGCTATCCCCCAGTTGAATGCCGCGATGACAGACAAAACGATCAGCCATCTCTTCGGCTTGTCATTCAGCCCCATATAGGCATCTCTCATTATACATCCCACTACATATACTTCAAGCCCTATGAAGCCTGCGATCGAAAGTATCATCACCGTATATTCCTGAAGAGCATC
>CAKQIZ010000040.1 GCA_934247125.1 uncultured Clostridia bacterium | reverse complement strand
CTAAACGGCGAGATCCTTCTCATTCCAATGGACCTCGCCGTTGTTGTCTCCTTCAACTGTTGAAAACGGGATTATATGCTAATACATATCCGATGTCAACCGGCAAAATACAAATTGTTGCAAAAACGCGCCCACATATTCTGCAAACATTTTCCATACCGGATATGTTCTCTTTCACAGTTATATGTATCCGCTGTAACATATATGCAGCCTCAGTAACAGTATTACATCAACGACAAAACGGACGCACAGGCGAAGAGTCCATCACCTGTGTGTCCGCCGGTATGACAGATATATCATACATACTTCTTCATATAATTCAGTGCGTTCTTTTCAAGACGCGACACCTGTGCCTGGCTTATCGATATCTCATCTGCAACTTCCATCTGCGTCTTGCCTTCAAAGAATCTCATCGTAAGGATGTTCTGCTCCCTTGGTGAAAGCTTCTTCATCGCCTCCGAAAGTGAAAGGTTTTCTATCCATCGCACATCAGTGTTCTTCATATCCCGGATCTGATCCATCACATATATAGGATCGCCGTCATCGTTGAAAACGGGATCGAACAGTGAAACAGGATCCTGTATCGAATCAAGCGCCAGCACCACATCTTCTTTTTTCACTTCCAGCTCACGCGCTATCTCATCGACCGTAGCCTCACGCTGCAGCTCGCGTCCAAGTTTCTCCCTGGCCGTAAGTGCCTTGTACGCCAGATCTCTCATCGATCTCGAAACTCTTATGCTGTTGTTGTCTCTCAGATAGCGTCGTATCTCTCCGATTATCATCGGGACTGCATACGTGCTGAATTTCACGCCATGCGACATGTCAAAGTTGTCGAGAGCCTTTATCAGTCCTACACATCCGACCTGAAACAGATCATCGGGATTTTCCCCTCGTCCGGAAAACTTCTGTATCACGCTGAGCACCAGTCTCAGATTGCCTTTTATGAATCGATCTCTAACCTCCATGTCTCCCGCTTTCACCGCCACGAGCATGTCATGCATCTCCTGGTCACGGTACCGCGGCAGACTCGCCGTATTAACACCACAGATTTCCACCTTGCCAGCCATAAATAATTATCCTCGCATATCCTTCGCTCCCCTTTAAGCGACCTTCGATGTCGTAATATATTTATGTGCAGATCGTCATTTTTTTATTCTGCATGCAGCATATCAGGCCGTGGTTTTTTCTTCACAAAAAAACGGCAGGATACCCTGAGCATATCACTCATAGCATCGCTGCCGTTTTCATCATATTTCATCATATGACCTGCATTATGCAAGCGCCTTTTCAAGGATAGCAAGTCCCTCATCGATCTCCTCGTACGTTATCGTGAGAGGAGGCAGAAGTCTTACCTTGTCCTTTGCGGTGAGTATCATCAGACCGGCCTCAAGCGCATCGCTGACAACTTTACCGGCTTCCTTTCCTTCTACTGCAACTCCGAGCATCAGACCCATTCCTGATACGCCTTTTACCTGAGGCACGGCCATCAGCTTTTCCTTTATATATTCGCCTTTGGCCTCCACTTCCCTGAGAAAAGCATCATCCATTCTCGTCAGTACCTCGACTGCACCTGCGCATGCTACAGGATTTCCGCCGTATGTCGTGCCGTGATCTCCGGGTTCGAGCACATCGCAGCATTTTTCACTGAATATCGCACCGCCTACAGGAAGGCCTCCGCCTATACCCTTTGCAAATGTCACGATATCAGGCTTCACACCGAAATGCTCGTATGCGAACAGCCTGCCGCTTCTACCGATGCCTGTCTGCACCTCATCGACGATAAACAGTATATCCTTCTCTCTGCAGATCTTCTCTGCCGCCTTCACGAATTCCTTATCGAGATTGAGCACTCCGCCTTCTCCCTGTATCATTTCCATCATTATCGCACATGTGTTTTCGTCAGCGAGTTTTTCAAGCTGCACCGCATCATTCGCATCGCAGTAGTCGAATCCGCCTACGAAAGGAGTGAAGAATTTGTGGTAATGATCCTGTCCCGTAGCTGTTATCGTTGCCATAGTCCTGCCGTGGAACGAATTGTTGAGCGTGATTATCTTGTTCACGTTTTCGCCCATGTTCACCGTGCCGTACTTTCTGGCAGTCTTGATAGCCGCTTCATTAGCCTCTGCGCCTGAATTTCCGAAGAACACTTTCTTCAGTCCGGTTCTCGAAGTGAGCATATCCGCCACTTTCACCTGCGGCTCCGTATAGAACAGGTTTGACACGTGCTGCAGCTTTTTGAGCTGATCAGTAACAGCCTCTACCCATCCGTCATCGCAGAAACCGAGGGAATTCACGCCTATTCCTGCTGTAAAATCTATGTACTTCTTGCCGTCTGCCGATGTGCATCGTGCGCCTTTTCCGCTCTCTGCCACCAGGTCATATCTGCCGTATGTCGATACTATTTTTTCCTTGTCCAGTTTCTTGATCTCATTACTATTCATTCCAGTATTTCTCCTCGTTTTCTTTGATGATCGCTGTTCCTATACCTTTGTTCGTAAATATCTCCAGGAGGAGTCCGTGAGGTATCCTTCCGTCCATGATATGGACTCTCGACACTCCCTTGTTGATAGCGTCTATGCAGTTTTCGATCTTAGGCAGCATCCCGCCCGAGATCACACCCTGCTCGATCAGATCCTGCGCTTCATCCGTGTAAAGCTCAGATATCACGGATTCCGGGTCTTCCGGATCGAGTCTCACACCTTCTACATCCGAAAGGTATGCGAGCTTCTCGGCCCTGAGCGCTGTAGCTATCGAGCTTGCCGCTTCATCGGCATTGATATTGTATGTAATGCCGTCCTTGTCCATTCCCACAGGGAACACTACAGGCAGGAAATCCTTCTCCAGCAGATCAGTCAGGATCTTTGTGTCTACTTCGGTCACATCACCGACAAATCCTATGTCTTCGTTTCCCGAGAACTTCTTCTCTACAGTGAGGAGACCGCCATCCTTGCCGCTTATGCCTGCAGCCTTTATGCCGAGAGTCTGGATCTTTGCCACCAGCTCCTTGTTCACCCTTGCGAGTACCATCTCCGCAAGTTCCATCGTGTCGGCATCCGTGACTCTCAGACCGTTCACAAATTTAGTGTCCATCCCCACCTTGTCCACCCATCGGCTGATCTCCTTGCCGCCGCCGTGAACGATGATCGGCTGGAATCCTATCAGCTTGAGCAGCACCACGTCTTCGATGACGTCCTGCTTGAGCTCCTCGTCTATCATAGCGCTGCCGCCGTATTTTACAACGATTATTTTTTTGCTGAAGCGCTGTATATAAGGCAGCGCTTCTATAAGTACTTCTGCTTTATCCAAATATTTCTGATTTACCATCATTAACTCCTGTAGTCTCCGTTTATCTGAACGTAATCATAAGTGAGGTCGCAGCCCCATGCGACTGCACTGCCGCTGCCCTGATGCATATCGACCTTTATCGTTATTTCCTCTTCCGCCAGTATCTCCGAGGCCTTTTCTTCGCTGTACTCCCTGTGTCTCGAGCCCTGACAAACGAAAACACTGCCCTTTACAGACTCCATCATGACATCGATGTTATCCGTGCTGAATTCTCCCGGTGCATATCCGATCGCACAGAGGACACGTCCCCAGTTAGCGTCTGCCCCGAACATCGCAGCCTTGAGAAGATCCGATGCTATGACCGACTTGCTTATCACCTGAGCCTGTCCGTCGTCTGCCGCACCGCTGACGATGCACTCGATGAGCTTGGTCGCTCCCTCGCCGTCTCTGGCCAGCTTCTTTGCAAGGTATACAGTCACTGCCGAAAGAGCTTCTCTGAATGCATCAAGATCTTCTCCCTCGCCCGTGATCCTGTCATTTCCCGCAAGACCATTTGCCAGTACCACTACCATGTCGTTCGTCGACGTATCTCCGTCTACACAGATCTGGTTGTAGCTCGTCTTCACATTTTCTTTCAGTACGCTGTCGAGCACTTCAGGCGCGATATCCACATCAGTGGTTATGAACGAAAGCATCGTCGCCATGTCAGGGTTTATCATGCCGCTGCCCTTTGCTATGCCGCCTATCCTGCATGTTTTCCCGCCTATGGAGACCTCTACCGCGACTTCCTTAGGTATCGTATCAGTCGTCATGATAGCTTCTGCAGCCGACGCAGATCCGTTGTAGTCCGCGATCTTCGCAAGCTCCGGTATACCTCTTTCAAAAGGCTCCATCTGCAGCTGCTGACCTATGACTCCCGTCGAGCATACGACGATATCATTTTTGTCAGCATCGATATTCGCTGCTGTTATCTCGCATGTCTTCTCAGCCACGGCTTCTCCGTCCGGAGCGCATGTATTGGCATTGCCGCTGTTGCATATCACAGCTATGGCTTTTCCGTCTGCTATATGACTCCTGGTCACCTTGAGCGGCGCGCCTTTTACCTTATTGGTAGTGTAAACTGCTGCAGCACTGCACATCACATCGCTGACTATCAGCGCCAGATCTTTTTTATCGATCGTGCCTTTTATGCCGCACGCCGTTCCGGCAGCTCTGAATCCGGAAGGCGCACACACGCCTCCCCCTGTATATCTTATCTCGGTATTTTTCATATCTATATCAACCCCTTTGTCTCGTCTATTCCCAGCATTATGTTCATATTCTGTATAGCTGCGCCTGAAGCTCCCTTGCCCAGGTTGTCATATACAGCCACTAGAAGTATATTTTCATCATTTCCTTCGACAGTTATCTCGAGTCTGTTCGTTCCGGACAGCTGCCCTGCAGCGATGAAACCGCCGTCATCAAGCGAATCCTTCACTGTTACCAGCGGCTGACCCCTGTAATATCCCGCAACTGCCTTTTCTGCATCGGCTTTTGTCAGTCCATCGACCTTGATCGGTACAGTCACCTCCATGCCGCTGTAGTAGTCAGCCACTATCGGGGAAAACGCAGGCGCGCTGCTTATCCCGGTCGCCGCTATTATTTCAGGCAGATGCTTATGTGCCTGCGCTATGCCGTACTGTCTCGGGCTGCATAGTATGTCCTGTCCGCCCATATTGCCTCTCTGTCTTTCAGAGCTCTCATACTGCGCGATCATCTTCTTGCCGCCGCCGCTGTACCCTGTGAGGGAACATGCGCAGAACGGATAATCTGCAGGAACGAGTCCCGCTTCGAGGAGCGGCTTTATCAGCAGTATCACGCCCGTAGCATGACATCCGGGGACTGCCACTCTGCTGCTGTTTCTGATCTTCTCTCTCTGACCCTCGTAAAGCTCAGGCATGCCGTACACCCATGACGGATCTGTCCTGTGCGCCGTCGAAGTATCGAGTATCCTGCACTCTGCCGGCGCCGCCGCCGCGATCTCTCTTGCCGCCGCATCAGGCAGACACAGGAACGAAATATCCGCCTGCTTTATAAGGCTCAGCCTTTCATCGAGATCCTTTCGCTTTTCCTGATCTATCTTCAGGAGATCTATATCATCTCTCTTCTGAAAATACTGGTGTATCTTCAGACCTGTGGTGCCTTCTGCACCGTCGATAAAAACTTTATATTTCATAATTGCCTCCGCTTTGTATAATATACTATTTATATGAAGTGTTCGTGTTGAATTTTTATTAATCACTCGGAATATTTATTCATAAAACTTATAATACACCAGCAAGGCCGTTTTTTCAATGCTTTTTTGTTGATTTAACCCAATTTTTTTATTTCTTTTTGTAGTCTGCCTATTATCTTTTTTTCAAGTCTGGAGATATATGACTGCGATATCCCCATCCTGTCCGCTACTTCTTTCTGGGTCAGCTCATGACATCCGGCAAGTCCGAAGCGCATCTGCACTATCTCGCGCTCACGCCCTGACAGCTGTCTCAGAGCATACACAAGCAGATTTTTATTGACTTCATCTTCGAGATGTCCATAGACTTCATCGTTTTCCGTACCAAGTATGTCGGAAAGCAGCAGCTCGTTGCCGTCCCAGTCGACGTTCAGCGGCTCGTCAAGAGATACCTCCCCCTTTATCTTGTTGTTCCGCCTGAGGTACATCAGTATCTCGTTTTCTATGCATCTTGATGCATATGTAGCCAGCTTTATGTTTTTCTCCACTTTGAACGTATTGACTGCTTTTATCAGTCCTATCGTGCCTATGGATATCAGATCCTCGACATTGACTCCGGTGCTCTCGAATTTTTTCGCGATGTAAACGACCAGCCTGAGATTGTGCTCTATAAGCAGGTCTCTGTCTTTTTTCCTGCCGTTCACCGCACCCAGTATCGCATCGCGCTCATCTTCTGCCGACAGCGGCGGCGGCAGCGTATCGCTTCCTCCTATGTAAAATACAGTGTTTTTCTTTTTAAAAAGTTTTTCCCTGATCCATACAATAAGTCTCATCCTACCCATCCCTTCTGTTGTCCTGTACCTGCAGGCTCCTTGCCTCTCTTCCCGCACTCGCTTTCCATCGCTGCGGACCTGCTGTGCATTTCCCGGGAAAGAAGCAGTTCGCACCCCTCCAGGTCTCTGCCTGCCAGCCCGAATCCGCATCCTGCCCTTGCTATGATCGTGTTTCCCAGGTGCTTTCCCGCACTTTCCAGATCATCGACACGCACAGCCTCCAGCAGACCGTGTACACCTATCGCATCATACGGTATCAGCCTGCTCCTCTCCGGCGTCACAAACCTTGCCTTTTCCAGCCGTTCCCACAGACTTTCCTGCGCCACCGCGACCGCCATGCCGCTGACAGGATCTGTGAGCTGACTGCCTGAATCAAAGAACCCCCTGGTCTCCACGATACTATCGCCGACGACGATCCTCACATCGAAGACGTGCTCGCTGTAAAACTTCTTTTTTGAAACAGTTCTGACGATCTGTTTTGCCGTGAACGTCCCTGTACACATGAAAACGGCCAGCATCGCAGCTTTCATATCTCCCGTGTAAATGCCCGTCGCGGCATACATGCCGGTATTCCCGGTCAGAAGCAGCAGTCCCATCGCGACGCCGCCCATGAAATATGTCACCAGTATCAGCACCAGTGCTTTTTTCCATGCGCCTTTGGCGCCGAACACCACCACCGATACCAGAACCGCGAACACCGCTTCCAGCACAGCAGTGAGAGGCATCCTCACCGGCAGGAATATCAGCATCGCAAACAGTCCGCACATCGCCCCGCCGGCAGCGAGTCTGAGCTTTGCAGCATACCCGTGAAGATCCACGCCGAAAACCTCTGCCGTTATGTATATCAGCGCGCAGCCTATTATAAAATTCTCTGCAAACAGGATATCTCCGTAAACTGTCATCGTGCACCTCTTCTTTTCTGCCGCACCGTATGAACCGGATGCGGCAATTAAGATTATATATTTTCCCTGCCCCACAATTTGTCGAAAGCGGTGCGGATGCAAAAAAAGAGACCGGAAATTCCGGTCTCTGCGACTTCATGTATGATTAGAGCTTTCTTACGCCGTACGGCACTAGATAGCTTTCTTTGCAGTTTCACAAAGCATTGCGAAAGCAGCTGGATCGTGGATAGCCATTTCTGAAAGCATCTTTCTGTTGATCTCGATGTTCGACTTCTTGAGTCCGTCCATCAGTCTGCTGTATGAGATGTCGTTCATTCTTGCAGCAGCATTGATTCTGGCGATCCATAACTTTCTGTATTCTCTCTTCTTGTTCTTTCTTCCAACGTAAGCTGAACGGAGAGCTCTCATAGTTGCGGGTTTAGCGGCTTTGAAAGTCTTGCTCTTTGCGCCGTAGTACCCTTTTGCCATCTTTAATACTTTTTTATGTCTCTTATGTGCATTTACACCTTTTTTTACTCTTGCCATTTTACTACCTCCCTACTATTTGCTCAGTACTGCTTTTATTCTCTTAAGATCTGCGCTTGTCAGAGTTGTTGCCTTTCTCAGGCCTCTCTTTCTCTTCTGGCTCTTCTTAGTAAGGATGTGGCTCTTGTATGCTTTATTTCTCTTTACTTTTCCTGAACCTGTTATTTTGAATCTTTTTGATGCGCCTCTGTGAGACTTCATTTTCTGCTTTGCCATGGTATATTTTCCTCCTGTATTAATTATTCCTTCAGTTTATTTATCGCTCTTCGGTGTAAGTATCATCGTAAGGCTCCTGCCTTCGAAATTAGGCTTTCTGTCGATATCACCAACATCCGAAACGGCTTCGGCAAATTTGTTCATAACTTCCATGCCTCTTGCGACATAATCTTTTTCTCTGCCTCTGAACCTCAGGCTTACTTTCAGCTTGTCACCGTCTTTGAGGAATTTCGATCCTGTCTTTGCCTTTACCATGATGTCGTGATCCTCGATGAATGTCGAAAGTCTTATCTCTTTCACCTGAGTAGTCTTCTGCTTTTTCTTAGCTTCTTTTTCTTTCTTCTGAAGTTCATACTTGTACTTGCCGTAATCCAGGATCTTGCACACCGGCGGGTTTGCCTTCGGTGAGATGCAAACCAGGTCAAGTTTCTTTTCTTCAGAAATATCAAGAGCTTCCTGTCTGCTCATGATCCCCATCTGGGTACCGTCCGTATCGATGACTCTCAGTTCCTTTGCACGAATTTCTTCGTTTATCATAGCTTCTCTGCTAATTGTCTTACACCTCCAAAAAACATATTGAAAAAGGCGGATACGTATATCCGCCTCAATTATACAATAGTTTCGATCCCGCCAGATCCGCACCGGAAAACAGACAGGATAAAATCTGCTGAATATTGACCCCAGTAACTTTCGCCTTGAGGTGAGAAGCGGATAACTTCTTCTTTCTACCTGAATAACTATATCATATGCAGCGGCTGCATGCAAGGATTTTTTGCTCCGCTGCGCATTTAGCCTTTAGCTGCGCATTTACGCATTTACTGCGCCTTTACAGACCGAGCTCCGCTGCGAGCTGTTCTTTCGTTCTGAGACCGACGAGCCTTTTATCGATCTGCCCGCCCCTGAAAAGTATGAGCGTAGGGATGCTGCTCACACCGAATTTTATAGCCAGCGCCTGCTCTTCGTCTACATTTATCTTGCCGATCCTGATGCTGTCATACTCTGCCGCCATCTCATCCAGCACAGGGCCCTGCATCATGCACGGACCGCACCATGACGCCCAGAAATCAACGAGTACCGGCTTTGACGACTCTAATACTTCTTTCTCAAAATTGTCCTTTGTTATCTTGATTATTTCCATATCGATTACCTCTCTTTTTTCTTCTTATTCTGCCCGGATCTCTACGTATCATCAGCAATTTTGAGCATAACGCTCCGCTGCCTATATAATAACACTTCCATATTGGACTATCAAGGTAAATTAAATATGTTTTTGTTATGGGTTTTTGTTATGCAAAGCCGCAGGCATGCTCATGCAAAGCGGCAGTGCTATTCCGTCATGTCAGCTGCGCAGTCGTCGCACAGGAAAACATCAACGCCGGACTCATTGGTAAACTGCTGTGTCGCCTTTGCCCCGCACAGAAGACAAGTCGTCGAACATTCCTCACAGTAGTAATTCATCACGGTCTCACCGTCCAGCTCGCTCTTGATCGCTTTGGTCGGCGTCGCACCGCACCATATGCACGCCTCAT
This sequence comes from uncultured Clostridia bacterium, assembly GCA_934247125.1. Taxonomy (GTDB): domain Bacteria; phylum Bacillota; class Clostridia; order Peptostreptococcales; family Anaerovoracaceae; genus Lentihominibacter. The sequence continues at coordinate 8,868 of CAKQIZ010000040.1, read as the reverse complement.
CTGACGTATAGCCGCACCCTGCCGCCAGGATCAGCATCATCATGCATATAACTGCAAATATCGTTTTTTTCTTTATCATGGTTTTCTCCTGTCATTCTCCTTGGTTCTTATATATCCCAATGCATTCTGTGCAAGTATCATCATGTATCATATGATGATGCCGCCCCCCTGTATCAGTTCTGCCATTATATCATCTTTACTGTAAGCATGTCCACTCACTAAAATGAGCTGCTGCATCGGATTTCCGGCACTATGTCGCGCTGATTTCAGCCATAAACAGCATTTTGACCTTGCTGTATGGCTGAAATATTCCAAAAGTATCAATCCGAATGGGCACGGCATGGCTCTTCATTGGATATTTATGTAAAATTTCAGCCATAACTGTTGTGCAGAAGTTGTTTTTAGTGGAAAGGTGGGTCGGGTGCTCTGCTGAATCTCCTAAATGTCGATCATCGCGATTTCATACTCTCATATATTTCCAGTTTTCCGCCATACGCTCCAGCTCTGATATGATTTACGGCTGAAAACAGAAAAACATCGGCTCATCCACGGTTCATGGTAAACCCCAGGCGAATGTACATACCGCATAAGAATCTTCTTGCCGTTCTTTTTTCGGCCGCAGCCGAAAACACACGTTTACATTTTGTTCTTTTTATGCTATCATGTTCTCATATAAAACTGCGCTTTAGTCCATGAAGGAGGATTTAGACATGTTAAAAGAACGCGAACAGAAGATTCTGGATTATATGAGAAAAGAGATAAGGGAAAAAGGCTATCCTCCTACTGTGCGTGAGATATGCTCGGCGCTCGATATCAAGTCTACTTCTACAGCGCACAAGGATATCGCAAGTCTCGTAAAAAAAGGGTACATAAAAAAAGACCCTTCCAAACCGCGTGCGCTCATGCTCGTGGACAACGGACAGGACCCTGTGCAAGATAAAGCTTCGGGATCAGGGCAGAAAAATATACAGGACAGCGTATCGCAGACCGAAGTAGTCGATATTCCTGTAGTCGGCAGGATCGCAGCCGGTACACCGATACTCGCGGAACAGAACATCGAAGACAGCTTTCCGATCCCCGCACGATTCGTCGGCAGCGAACCGAATTTCATGCTCACTGTCAGAGGTGAAAGCATGATCGAAGCCGGCATCATGGACGGCGACTACATCCTGGTGGAACAGCAGAACACCGCACGAAACGGCGATATCGTGGTGGCAATGGTCGATGGCTTTGAAAGCGAAGCCACGGTCAAGACATTTTACAGAGAAGCCGACCACATAAGACTGCAGCCGGAAAACTCTGCAATGAGTCCGATCATCGTCAAAGACGTCAAAATACTGGGCAAGGTAAAGGGAGTGTTCAGATACTTCTAAGCTCGCCATTATTATAATCGTATAAATTTTTATCAGTATATGACAAAGCCGCCATGATGATTTCACGGCGGCCGATTTATTTTGCAAACAAGTCACTGTACACAAAAAATCTGTGCATTTTTACAAAAAACTATAACTAAAACCCACCTGCGATACTTTTCATATTATCTCTCCATACTGCACAAACTAAACAAAAGTACCAACTAAAAACAAAACCTACAGAAACGGAGTGGATATTATGGACAATAACATGGATCTCAATTATGAAATGTTCTGCTATCAATGCGAACAGACTGCCGGCGGAAAGGGCTGCACGAAGCTGGGCGTCTGCGGCAAAACGCCTGAGATCGCTGCGCTTCAGGACTTACTGATATTCCAGCTCAAGGGCATCAGCTGTTATGCAAAGGCGCTGGCTGACTATGGTCAGAGTTCACGTAATGGTCAGGAGTCCTGCAAAGGCAAGGGCTGTGCAGGCTGCGGCGATAACGGCCAGACGCACATAAACAAAGCGATCGTCAGCTTCATAGAAAGCGCGCTCTTTACGACTCTGACGAACGTAAACTTCGATGCAGACGCACACGTTGAGCTTTTGCACAGATCGCAGCAGATAAAAGAAGCTCTTCGCGCCGAAGCAAAAGCAGCAGACAACAGCGAAGCCATCTGCAAAGCGGCAGAAAAAACAGCTCACGCGACTTTCGACCTGCCGGAGTCAAAAAGCCAGATGCTACAGGAATCGCAGATCGCAGGCATAATGTACGAACGCGACCTCGACCCCGACATCAGATCGCTTAGACAGACGATCGTCTACGGACTCAAAGGGATCAGCGCCTACGGACACCAGGCGCGCGAACTAGGATCTTACAGCGATCAGGTCGACGACTTCTATATCACGGCACTTGAAGCGACGACCGACGACAGTCTCAGTGCGGACGAGCTGATCCGGATGACGATGCGCACCGGAGAGGCGGCTTTTGAAGTGATGAAAACTCTTGACGATGCAAACACATCTGTGTATTCAGACCCTGCTCCTCGCACGGTCGACACCGCTGTACGCAAGGGGCCGTTCATCATCGTATCTGGTCATGACCTCAAGGATCTGGAAATGCTGCTGGAGCAATCCGAAGGCAAGGGCGTCAACATCTACACCCACGGCGAGATGCTGCCCGGGCACGGATATGAAAAGCTCAACAGATACTCACACCTCGTCGGTAATTTCGGCGGCGCGTGGCAGGATCAGCAGAAAGAATTCGATGACCTGCCGGGGTGCATACTCATGACCACGAACTGCCTGATGCGTCCGAGAGAATCATACAAAGACCGCATATACAGTACCAATGTCGTCGGCTGGGACGGGATAAAATATATCCCTAAAAACGCGAACGGCACAAAGGATTTCAGCGAGATAATCGAACATGCTCTGCAGCTTGGCGGCTTTGCCGAGGACCAGGAGCCTAAGAAAATAATGACGGGATTTGCCCGAGAAGCGGTCCTCAGCCATGCCGAACACATCGTCAACTCAGTCAGAGAAGGAAAGATCAGACACTTCTTCCTCATCGGCGGCTGCGACGGCGCCAGACCGGGCCGCAACTACTTCACTGAATTCGCAAAGCTCGTTCCGGACGACTGCCTGATACTGACTCTGGCGTGCGGCAAATACCGCTTCAACAAACTTGATTTCGGCGAGACTGCGGGACTGCCGAGACTTCTCGATGTAGGCCAGTGCAACGACGCGTACTCTGCAGTCCGCATCGCCGAGGCGCTGGCGGATGCGTTCGAAACCGACATCAACAGCCTGCCGCTTTCCTTCATCATATCGTGGTATGAACAGAAAGCTGTCGCTGTGCTGCTGGCGCTGCTGAGCCTGGGCGTGAAAAACATCTATCTCGGACCGACACTGCCGGCGTTCCTCAGCCCTGATGTGCTGCAGTATCTGACCGACACATTCGGCCTCAGGCCGATCAGCAACGCAGAGGACGACATCAAATCGTGCCTCAGGCAGAACATCTGACACAGCCTGCGGTCTGCATGCAAAATCAGTTCGCAAATCGCATATCCGCTTACCCTCATATAACGATTTAATTCCTTAAGCAAAACGTGACTTCAGGCAGTTGTCTTCCGCTTGAAGTCACGTTTGTCGTTTTATCTGCAGCGTCTCGCGATTCCTGTACCTGTCAGGCCGATACCGAAAATCCGAAGCAGTGCGGGTCACAGCGTCATCTTGCTGCCGACGCCTGCCTTCGGAGATTTCCCGTTCTGCATGTTCATATTTCCAGAAGCTTTTCGATCAGATCATAATGTCCATCTACATACCTTACGGTGCTTTCCGCGTCACCTGCTGATATCCCGTCAAATATACCTCTGTGACACTCCTGCAGTCTTTCTTTTTCATCCGGATGCGCCCTGCTGATAACGATATCTATCCATCCCTGATACACATCTGACACCGCATCCAGGATAGTCATCATCAGCGGATTTCCGGTAGCCTGCAAAATCAATGTATGAAAGTCCCGGTCAAGCAGCGCCTGATGCTCGTCTGCCGCACTTTCCATATCTTCGAGGATATCCCTGAACCTCTGTCTGTCCTCAACCGCAAGATCCTTTGCCGTTAAAAGCATGCAGGCCGACTTTTCCATCACACGCCTGAATTCGCAGACGTCTCTTTTCGTGACAGTTCCCAGCGCCAGCATCATCGTGCAGATCTGACGGATAGAGCGGTGTGCATCGCCTGTCAGGTAATTGCCCGAGCCCTGCACTCTGCGGATCATTCCCATACCGTGCAGTATGCTGAGTGCTTCCCGCGTGGAATTCCTCCCGATCCCCAGCGTTTCCGCGAGCGACCTCTCTGTCGGCAGCTTCGATCCTGCACTGAGCTCGCCACTGCATATCAGCTGATTTATATGATCTATGACTTTTTCATATTCCATCGACTCAGATTTACCCATACGTATACCTCCTCACATGATCAGAACAGAATCAGAGAAAATGAGTATAAAGCGATGCCAGCACAACGGTCAGCACTCCGGATACAGCTATCGCAAGACTGCTCATGGCACCTTCGATCTCACCTATCTCTATGGCCTTTGCCGTTCCTATCGCATGGGAAGATGCACCGAATGCAAGTCCTTTTGAAACAGGTTCCGTTATCCGGAATATTTTGCAGATAAGCTCACCGAATATATTGCCAAAAACACCTGTGATGATGATAACAGCAACGGTGATCATCACATATCCGCCCAGTTCCTCCGAGACTCCCATGCCTATTGCCGTCGTGATGGATTTGGGCAGCAGCGTCACGTATTCTTTATGACTGAGGCCGCACAGCAGCGACAGCCCCAGCACAGTGCTCAGACTCGTCACCGTTCCTGCCGCAAGTCCCAGCATGACCGCCTTGTAATGCTTTTTCAAAAGGCTCCACTGCTCATACAGCGGGATCGCCAGACACACGGTAGCCGGAGTAAGCAGCCAGCTCAGATATTTTGCGCCTTCGTTATACGTCTCATAATCGACTTTGCCTGCGGCCAGGATCACGATCGAAACAACAATAGAAATCAGCAGAGGATTGAATATCCCCGACTTGAATTTTTTCTTCAGCATGACTCCGATCAGATACGCTATCAGGCTGATCGTAACGCCCGCAAACATCGAATCCTGCAGAAACTCATTCATTTACCGCTTCCTCGCTTCCTTCCGCTTCTGATGACACACTGCGAAAGCAGCCCGGTCGCCCCCATAGCGGTGATGCTGGTAACGACGGTGATGATCGCAACGGGCAGCATGATAGGCTTGAGATCGCCCCAGCTCTTCATCAGACCCACTCCTGCCGGAATGAACATGACCGGCATTATCTCGATCAGGAACCTGCCCGTCTCCCGAACTGTATCCAGCTTTATCAGCCCTGTCATAAGAGCCGCAAACATTATCGCCATACCGTAGATGCTCGCCGGTATCGGCAGCGGCAGTACATATTTCAAGATCTCTCCTGCAAGAGATATCGCCAGTATTATCAAAAATTGACTTACATATTTCATATCTGTATTCCTCTATTCCCAGTACCCCTTCCTTGAAATTGGTACTACCAATTATTTATTATATACTGTCCTCCGCTTTTGTCAATACGGTTTTCCTGAAAACTGCGGGCAACTTTTCCTGAAAACAGCAAGCAAAAAGCACAGACACTCTGCATGCCTGCGCTTTTACATATCCTGCATATCACTGCTATTTAACGAGAAGTTTCTTGATGCCGGCCTCAAGACCTTCAAGAGTAAGCTCGAACATAGGAAAGACTTCTGATATCGCATTTATCGTCTTTGCGCCGTATATCCATTCCCACGTGCTCTTGTCGATAGGATTGAGCCATATCTGTTTCTTGTATCTTGTCTTGAATTTATAGAGCCATTCCATTCCCGGCTCTTCGTTCCACAGACCGATGTACGAGTTGCCGCCCTTCTTGAAAAGCTCTGACGGCGCCATCGCCGCATCACCTACGAAGATGACTTTGTACTCGCTGTCCAGGTTCCTGAGGACCCAGTTTGTCTCGATCCAGTCGCCTCGCTTGCAGTAAGGCGTCGTGTACAGATGATCGTACACACAGTTGTGGAAATAGTATATCTTCAGGTCCTTGAAGTGGTTAGCCTGGCTTACCGCCTGGAAAAGCCTGTTGCACAGTTTGCTGTACGGAAGCATGGAACCGTCCGAATCTATCAGCAGCAGCAGCTTTACAGTATTTTTCCTCGGCTTGTCATATACTATCTTGAGCATGCCTGCATTATCGCATGTCTCATCTATCGTCTTGTCGATATTGAGTTCCGTCTCCTGCGCCTCGACTCTCGACGAATACTGTCTGAGCCTTCTGAACGCCATCTGGAACTGTCTTATATCCAAGATCTTGTCATCTCTGAAATCCTGGAAGTTTCTCTCGCCTGCGACCTGCACCGCCGACTTGTGACGGCTGTGACCGCCTGTCCTGATGCCGGTAGTATGGAATCCGCCGCGGCCCATCACCGATGTTCCGCCCGTACCGATCCAGTAGCATCCGCCGTCGTGCTTTTCCTTCTGCTCCTTGATACGCTCCTCGAACATCTCGAGCAGCTCTTCAAGCTCCTTAGGGAATTCATCGCCTTTGCCCTTGTCGTCAAGCGGTCTTTCGTGATCGCTCTCGTCGAGCCAGTCCCAGAACTCCTGCGGCAGATCGTCAGGCGTCTGCACGTTCTTGAAGTACTCCGCGAAAACAGCATCGAACTTGTCGTACTCGGATTCCGACTTTATCAGGATGCTCCTGCACAAATTGTAAAATCCCATAAGAGACGAATGCGCCAGCCCTTTGTCAAGAGCCTCTACAAGTATCATCCACTCGTTTATAGAAACTTCCAAACCTTTTGCTCTAAGCAGGTAAAAAAATTCTAAAAACATAGCGTTACCATCTCTTAAGCGAGTATCCTTTCTCATTTATTTCATGCATCACGTCGATATCCTGGTTCTTCTTGAGAAGCACGCCCACGAACGGCATTTCCTTCTTCAGATCGTTGATATCCACGCCGCTTATCATAAGCGCCTGTATCCAGTCGAGAAGCTCTGATGTGCTTGGCTTCTTCTGCAGGTCATCCATTCCTCTGAGCTCGTAGAATGCCTCGAGTGCTTTTTCGCTGAGCTTTCTGTCGATATCTCCGAAGTGCACCTTTACGATCTCTTCCATCTTTTCCTTTGCAGGGAATTCGATGTAGTGGAAGATACATCTTCTGAGGAATGCGTCAGGCAGTTCCTTTTCTGCATTCGATGTGATGATAACGATAGGTCTGTGCTTTGTCTTTACAGTTTCCTTGGTTTCATTTATGTAAAATTCCATCTTGTCGAGCTCCCAGAGGAGGTCGTTAGGGAATTCGAGGTCAGCCTTGTCGATCTCGTCGATCAGGAGCACGACCTGCTTGTCCGAAGTGAACGCTTCACCGAGTTTGCCGAGCTTGATGTACTGGCTGATATCGCCTACGTTTCCTTCACCGAACTGGCTGTCGTACAGTCTCTGCACAGTATCATACACGTAGAGACCTTCCTGAGCCTTCGTAGTCGACTTGATACCCCAGATTATCAGCTCCATATCAAGAGCATCCGCTATCGCCTCTGCCAGCATAGTCTTGCCTGTTCCCGGTTCGCCCTTTATGAGAAGCGGCTTTTCCAGCGCGATAGATACGTTTACTGCATTCATAAGTTCACTGGTAACGACGTAATTGTCGCTTCCCTTAAAAACATTCATATTCATCTTTCCATTCATCTCCTTAAACTAATCAAAACAGCCTCAGCTGTAATCGTCACAAATTTTATGATATATCAAAGAGCTCTATTTTTCAAGCTTTTTGTCGCCGTACTGCCTGTACTGCTCTCCTATGAAAGCCGCAAGTTTCTTCGTGCAGTTCTCCTGGTTTTCCACATATTTATGTGCAAAGGCCCGCACACGGCTGAGGTCGCATTCATCGTTCGCCACGGCTCGCTCCAGCATTTGCGGATCAGGGGACATGAGCCCCGGCATCTCAGCTTTGTAGTCTATGTAAAAGTCCCTCTCTACTCCGTAAGTATCATAGTCGAACGTATAGAAGAACATCGGCTTTCCTATTATCGCCGCCTCGAATATCACCGCCGAATAATCGCATATCACGCAGTCTGCTGCGAAAAGCATCTCAAGCGTCGTGAAATCGTCATCGATGATACAGTTTTCCCCGTGTTCAAAATCCATATCTGTAAGCGGATGCTTCTTTACCACGAATATATATTCCGGTGCGGAAAAGGCTGCAGCGAGCTCGGCAGTCTCTGCCGATATGTCTCGTCCCACACGAAGCGTCGGCGCATATACGACTACCTTTTTGCCCCTGAAGTCAGGGTATTCGCTGTATATCCTGCGCAGCGCATCCTCCTTGATCTCCCAGCTCGTCAGCTTGTCGACTCTCGGCAGCGACATCACCACCATGTGATCCATGTCATATCCGAAAGCCTCCGCGAAGTTCGGAGCACATGCGTGACTGCTCGTCAGCACATGAGTATAGTTCCGGTGCATCGCGAAAATGTCCGCGATATCCGCATCTCTGCCTTCGCCTTCACCGACTATGCTCAGCCCGAATTTTTTCAGTGATCCGAGTGCATGCCACATCTGTATCACCACAAGAGATCGACGCTGCCTGAGCGCACTCACGCTTATGCAGTACGAGTCGAGCACCACTACCTTTGATGTGGCGATGTATTTCATCTGCGTCAGAATGTGAAAACAGTATCCTATCTTCGACCCTGTGCCCCCATCGATCCTGCGGCACAGGAACACCAGCTCAGTTCCCGGCATCTGCCGCCTCAGCTCACGCTCCAGCAGGAGCATATCCTCCGACTTTTCATTGCTCTGACGGCTTATGAACGTGATCCTTTCCTTTACAGGAAACAGCTTCATCACGCCGTATATCAAATTCAATATCCCCAGAAGGGCTTTAAAAACGATCTTCATGTTATCTTCCCAGTCTTC